>CAYTLM010000067.1:0-10795 GCA_964438485.1 uncultured Leptospirales bacterium
TGGAGGAGACGGCTTTGCTGCTGCCTATTACCTCAAAAACAGGGGCATAGATACAAACATTTTTCTTTCAGGGAATAGAAAGGATGTGTCACCAACATCCAGGGTTTTTTTTGAAATGTGTGAAAAATCCAGGATTCATATTGTTGAAACAGGGAATGAAAATATTCCTGTGCTGCCATCTGATAAAAATTTTATAATACTGGATGCTTTAACTGGTACAGGTTTTAAAGGTTTGCCAGAAGGAACTCTTTTACATCTAATCGAATTAATAAACAACAGCAAAAACAAGGTTGTTGCAGCTGACATTCCATCAGGCCTTTCTGCAAATGGGGAAAAACCCCTGGGCCCTGCTGTGCGTGCTAATTATACAATCACAATGGGGCTTCCTAAAATTTCTTTAAAAACCTATCCATGTGCCAACTTTTGTGGAAATGTAATTGTAGCTGATATTGGCTTTCCAGAGGAATTAACTCAATCTGAAAAAATTAAAGTATCTCTTGCAGATGAATCCTTAATAAAAAATATCCCGATAAATCCTGATACTGGAGCATATAAAGGCTCCAGGGGACACACAGTGATTATTGGGGGATTTACAGGAATGGAAGGAGCTGCAATATTAACCTGTTCTGCTCTTTTTAATACTGGTGCAGGTCTTGCCACTCTTATTACAGATTGTGAAGCACGAAAAATAATAGCAGGAAAAATTCCTGAACTAATGACTGCTTCTTTTTCCAGTGACCTTGAAAAAAACGAAATTATAAATCTGCTTGATCCTGAAAAATATACTTCCATGATTATTGGCCCTGGAATGGGAAGAACCAGCCATGCCTCAATGATATTTTATACTGTGCTTGAAAACCTTCATAATACCAAAATAAAAAGAGTCCTTGTTGATGGAGATGGCCTTTATCATTTGTCCCTCTACCTGAAAGAAAAGGAACTTCCTGAAAACATTGAATTTATTATTACTCCACATTTTATGGAAGCATCAAGAATATGTGGAAAAACGGTAGAGGAAATAAAAGCTTCAAGACTTGATTCATGTTGCAATATTGCTGCAATGTCAAAAACAATTTGCCTGTTAAAAGGGCCTGCTTCAATTATTTCAGATGGGGAGAGTTCAATAATTAATACTAGAGGAAATGCTTCTCTTGCCACAGCTGGATCAGGAGATGTATTAAGTGGAATAATAGGGTCATTCATGAATCTGGATATACCGCTTTTATATGCAGGAGGGGCTGGAATGTTTTTGCATGGCCTTTGCGCTGATATTTTTGTTTCAGAAAACCCTCAAGGGACAATGAAAGCTGGTGATATTATTGAAAATATTAAAAATGCATTAAATACAGTGCTTTGTTAAAAGGAAAAATTTAAATGACACAGTTTAGCCCGCCATGCGAGGAATGCGGTGGAAAATGCTGCGATTATGTGGCAATAGAGATGTTACCCCCAAAAAACAAAACCGATTATGATCACATAAGATGGTATCTTGTTCATGAAAATGTTTCTGTTTTTATTGACCATGAAAAAAAATGGTATGTGCAGTTTATTACACCATGCAGTGAAAAAAACAGCAGCAACAGATGTGAAATATATTCCAAAAGACCAAAGATTTGTTCAGGTCATGGAAATATAGAAGGGGAATGTGAATTTTATTCCTCACCTTATAGAGAGTTTTTTTCTTCTGCTTCTGAATTTGAAGGATATTTAGAGAAGAAAAATATTGAATGGAAGTTTAAAAAGAAGAACGCATAAATTTATACAATTCCAGCTTTGTAAGCCCATCTCATTAGTAAAGAAAATCTGCAATATTACCGATCTTAATACTATGAAAACTTTAAGAATGCTAATATTTTTCTCCGCATTTGCGGTCTTATTGATTATTCTTCCTATAGAAGCAATGATCATTGAATCTGTGAATGATCCTATTGAACAATCCTGGATTATCAATAGTCTTGAAATCGAAACCAGCATTATTCCATCAGAAGATATGGAAAATGAAGCAAAGGGAGAAATTATTTTTGATCCTTCCTTTAATGAAGAGCAATTAAAACCTGCTAAAAGTAAAGATGAATACTTTAAGTCTCTCAAAAAAGAGGATGCAAGATGGCATCTGACAAAATACACCATAAAAAAAAATGAGTCTTTATGGACAATCGCTAAAAAGTTCAAGATAAACCATTCCATGCTGATTAACCTTAACAGCCTTCCTGACCCTGATATGGTAAAAGCAGGAACTGTAATAAATGTTCCTTCAAAACAGGGAGTTGTATATAAAATAAATAAAGGTGACACTTTAAGCGAAATAGCAAAAAAATACAATGTTGAAATAAAAAAAATTGCTGAACACAATAATATTAAAAAAGGACTTATTATTGCAGGTAATAAAATTTTCATCCCAGGTGCTGAAGAGCTGAATCAAAAAACTGTAACAGATAAAACCCGGGTTATTAAAAAAGAAAATATAGCTGATTTAAACAAATCCGATAAAAAAAACAGTGAAATTGATCCTGACTACATTGCAGCAAAAGAAGTTAAAGAAAATAATAACAAAAAAATTGTACTTTCCTGGCCTTTAAAGGGCCCTATAACATCAGGCTTTGGTTACAGGACTCATCCTTTTTCAGGTGAAAAAAAATTTCATAGTGGCCTTGATATTGGAGCTGAAGAAGGAACCACAGTTAGTGCAGCTGGCAATGGAAAGGTTATTTTTGAAGGCTGGAAAGATGTATATGGAAAAATGATTGTAATAGCCCATGATAATAATTATATAACTGTCTATGCTCATAACAGTGAAAATCTGGTAAAGCTCAATGATGTTGTAAAAAGGGGCGAGCCTATTGCCAGGTCAGGGAAAACCGGTGCTGTTACTGGGGCGCATCTTCATTTTGAAATAAGAAAAGGAATTGTTCCTTTGAATCCATTAAGGGTACTAAAATAGTGAAAAAAATTATTCTTTCTTTTATAATTGTCGCTCTCTCTATGTCTTCACTATTGGGCAACATGAAACATCATTCAGAGAGCCTTGAAACCAGGGTCTTTTTTACCCAGGCAGATAAGCTTGGAAAGGATGTGATAATAAAAGGGATTTTGATCTCTATTTCATCAAGTGAGAACCTTCCGGAAAATGATATTTCAGGCATAGCCAGAGAAAAAACCAAAGCCACTTTAAGACTTTATAGCAATGAAGGAATTAAAATAAACGACATCCTCTATATTGTTGACAGCAATAATCTTGTTGTTTCAAAAATTGAAGTTAAACATTTTTTTAGCAATAAAACATTTGGCCAAATGGCTTTGGGTTATGGCAATTTAAAATTAAGCAAAGAGGGCTATAGGGTAGTTCAAATTTTAAAAGATCACAACTCACAATGGGCATTTATTCATAAATCAAGGGGAGATCTTTATGCAAGAAGCGGCAACAAGGGAATGGCTATTTCGGAATACAGAAAGGCTATTGAAATAGATTCAGGAAACCCTGAAGCAAGGCTTGCTCTTGGGCTTATATATTATAGTGACAGTATTTATAATTTTGCATATAGCGAATTAAAAAAATCCTATGAGAATATTGAAATGTTATATGACAATGAAGATAAATTTATTCTTTTGCAGACCCTTGCAGAGGTAAGTTTTATTGAAGCATATAAAAACTATAATGTTCAGACAATAAGAACCCGATTCAGAAAAGAAGGGATAAAATACTGCATGGATGCCCTTAAATACAACAGCAGATCACCTGAAATTAACTTTCTCCTTGGTGAATTTTATTTTAAAAACTTTGATAAGAACAGCAATATGGACAAGGAAGCGCGTGATTCCTTTCTTAAAACAGTTTCGGAAAACCCTGGCCATAGTATGGCTAATTTAAGGCTTGCAATGCTTTATTTTAAACATGACAACAAAGAGAAAGGAATGTTTTACGCAAAAAAAGCCATAGAAGCTGATCCTGCAAACAGTGAGGCAAGGGAGCTGCTGCAAAGGTATAACTAATAAGGTTTAGAAAGTAATACTTTCTTGACATTTCTGTTCAGCCCAACTAGGTTACTTTCTGGTATCTGAATAATGATAATTACAATAATAATTCTTACACTTGCCTTTTCCTTTGCTATCCAGATTCTGGCCATTATCCTGTACCTTCTTAACAAAAACGATAGACATTATCGTATGTTTCTTGGTACATTTATCAGCAATACAATATTAATGGTATTAGTAAGTATTATTGCATTTCGCAATCCTGCTGTTATTAAAAACATAAACATAGGTCTTATACTCTGGGTTATATCCGGATTTTTAAATATAATTTTAATCAGCGTTCAAGTAACAATTGTAGTTAAAATAATAAAAAGATCAAAAGATCCGGCATATTATGATTTAAGCTTTTTTGGGAAAAAAGTTTACAAACCAGAGATAGTTAAAAAAAGCGAGCTTGCTGCAATGTTTTTATCAATGCCTCTTTTCCTTTTAGTTGGATCCTATTTTACTGCAAGGCTAATAAATCTTATACGCTTTGGCAATCTTTAGCTCAATACAAGCCTGGTGATTATTTCTATATGATGAGTACCTGGAAACATGTCAATCATGGTTATTTTGTCAAGAGTATAACCCTGTGCAATAAAATCCTTTATATCCCTGCCATAAGTTGAGGGATTACAGGATACATAAACTATTTTTTCCGGTTTCATTGCATTTATAGTATGCCTTGTTTTTTTGGTTAGACCCATTCTGGGTGGATCAACCACAACAACAGCAGGGTTTATCTTATAAGGATGTATGTCAGATGAAGACAGAGAATAAAATTTCAGATTTTTAATTTTATTTTTTTTAGCATTGTATTTAGCATGAGCTATACTTTTTCGATCCACGTCAAACCCATAGCCCTGTGAAGCAAATTTTGCAAGATAAAGAGTGAAAAAACCGCAGCCACAGCCTATATCAATAAATTCATCTTCTGGTGTGAGTGAACTATAATCTTTTATTAGATCAAGCATTTTGCCCCTAAGGAACTGATTTGCCTGAAAAAATCCGTTTAGTTCACGCCTGTATGTAATATCATTAACTTTTTCATCAATAAAACCTGGTGCATCACTTTTATCATGAAATAAATTTTTCTCATAATCCAGAGCAACACGGGTTTCATAATTCATTTTTTTATGCTCAAGGGTTTTTATGTAATTATTTAACTCAGAAGAAAGAATGTTGCAGCCCTGTGCTGGAAAGGGAACAACATCATTAGTTCGTTTTTTATACAGGCCAAATCCCTTACCTTCGCTTTTTATAAGGGTATGGCTTCTGTAGCCGAATCTTCCAGATTTTACTATATCTATTTCAGGAATATCTTTATCATCAAGCCCTCCTGGCCTGTAAAGAAGGCTTTTTAAAATTGCTGTTTTATATTCAAGTTCTCTGGTATAATCAATATTCAGATATGAACAGCCTCCGCAAATGCTGAAATTAGGACAGGCTGGTTCAACCCTTAGAGGGGAGGGCTCAATAATTTTCTTTATTTTGGCATAAGAAAAACTTTTTCTGTCCTTAAAGCTTTCTATAAGCAGGGTATCACCAGGAACAGAATAATCAACAAAATAGACTTTGCCGTCAATTTTCCCAATTCCGCTTCCGCCAAAAGTTGTATCACTAATATGTATTTTCATTTTTTACCATTCTATATCTTTCAATATTAAGAAGTTATTGTATTTTTATTGTATATTTAACAAAATTGTTTTAAAAAAATATTCAATTAAATCAGGATTATGATACATAATTCTTTATATATTTGTAAATTGATATTTATAGCAGGAGTTAATTAATTCAAATTCAAATTTAAATAAAAACAGTCTTTTAAAAATAATTTGCAATAAACTATTGTTATATCTAGAAACACAGAAAAAGCAATGGAAACAGCTTTAAATAACCGGGTATTGATCAATTAAAAAAAAACTTCAGGGAAAGTGAATTTAATGCATAAAAAAAAATTAGAAACTCTATTTCTTACAGCAATAATAATGTGTTTATTATCATGCAAGGATTCTAAAAACTATGAAATAGAACCTAACAATACTTTTAGCCAGGCAAATCAGATAGAGCTAAACAGCGAAATCCATGGCTACCTGGATAGCAGTTCAGATGTTGACAATTTTGTCTTTAAAAGCATGGAAAACCAGATTGTTAAAATTGAGCTTTCTGGTGTAAAAGGGGTTAATCACGCAATGCAGATATGGCGTGTTGAAAACTCCAGTGTTATACCCCTTAAAATAATAGATGATAACAGAAAATCCTCTCCTGAAGAAATTGCAAACCTCCATACACCTCCAGGAATATACATAATAACAGTAATGCATGGCACAAGAGATGAGAAAAAGGGAAATACTGAAAATCCCTACATGCTTAAAACAACTTCACGCCAGTATATAAGTGAAGAGGAAGAACCCAATGATAAATATACAGATGCTAACCTGATTAGTACCGGTGTACAGATCTATGGATTTTATTCCCCAGGACAAAACCTGATGAATGAACAAAATGAATTCAGGGAAGAGGACTGGTTTAAATTCATAGTTGAGGAGGGCGAGGAGCTTCCTCTTACTGCAGATATTCACCTGAAAGGTGTTTCTGGTGTTGATTCTGTTTTGAAATTGTTTAACAGTGAATTAAAAGAAATCGCCATGGCAGATAATTCAGCAATAGGTGGAGATGAAGCCATAACAGGCATAGGCATTAGTAATCCAGGAATATATTATATTCAGATTTTTTCAAAAAACTATCAGTACAATAATAACGAGCCCTATGTTATTAATTTTTCTCTGAATAAGCATGAAGCTGGCACAGAACTTGAAGATAACAATACCATTGATAAAGCAAATTTAATTTCAGGCAATGAAATTCAGGGAAAAATAAATTATGCTAATGATGTGGATTTTTTTCTATATCAACCTGAAATTAAAAACAGCTTATACAGAATTGAGCTTATACCTTCCTCAGTAATTGATCCTGTAATTACTGTTTATGATGAAAAAAAACACAGGATAATTGAAGCAGATAATACTGGAACAGGGGAGATTGAGGTTATTCCAAACCTGCTCCTCTCAGGGTCTGCCTATTTTAGTGTATCTTCCAGATCAGGCTTTGATAACAACTCTGATTATACTTTGCGGATTAGACCTTTCAAAGCTGAATGGCCCATGGAAAAGGAACCCAATAATAAAAAAGAGGAAGCAAATTTAATTGATAAAAAAATTTCCGGATATATTACAGGAAAAGATGATATTGACTACTTTCTTGTAAGGCATAAAACAAGACAACGCCTCAAGGTAAAGGTAAAAGGTGTTAAAAACGGAATAATAAAAGTTTCCACTACTGATCCGCTTGGCTATATAATAAGAACAGTTGAAGTTAAGGATGATCAGGAAGTTGAAGTAATTGAAACATTTGATACAAAAGGATATATTATTGTTGAACCTGTAAAAGCAGCATATGATTATCCTTATTATATAACAATAGAGGAAGCAGGATGAGGGCAAAATTA
This sequence comes from uncultured Leptospirales bacterium, assembly GCA_964438485.1. GTDB lineage: Bacteria > Spirochaetota > UBA4802 > UBA4802 > UBA5550 > JBBAGC01. Next base: position 7,523 of record CAYTLM010000067.1, read on the forward strand.
CTCCTATTTATTTTTTTATCAATTCTCATTTCAGCAGGATGTTCTACTACAGAGAAGGAAAAATTTTATTCTTACACTCCTGAAATATCAACAGATAAAATAAACTTTTCAATCACAGCGTATGACACTGATATTGATAATCCGGCAATGGACAGGCGTTGCTATTACCGTGTTTATATTAACAAAATAGATTCAGGAAGAACAACAACAGGCCTGGAATCACAGGAGAAATATTTTGAAACAAGCCTTTCTGCAAACAGGCACCTTGTAAAGCTGGAAAAATGGGTTCTTGATGAAGAGCAGGGACGCTATTTAAAGGTAAACAACATTGAGCAGCCCAAGCCTGACTTTATTTATATTACTGTTACAGAATCAGCAAAAATTAAAGTTACAATGAAATCAACCAGATTTGGGAATACAGCTTTTAGCAAAAACGAAGAATAAACCAAAGGGGATCGTTTTTGCAGATCCCCTTTAAAAATAAAATTAGTCTTTTGCTATATTTTTTTCTTCTGCTTTATAATATGCTTTTACAACTTTAAATGGAACATCATAATCCTGACGTGCATTCCATAAAAAATACCCTCTCACCCCTGAATCATGAACAGCTTTGATCTGCTCATTGATGTACTTGTCATAGGGAATGTCATATAGCTTCATTTGAAAAGCCTGAATCCAGGTAACAATTTCCGCATTTTTAGCACGCTCTTTTGCTTTTTTTGATGTCATTAAAACTGTATTATATGGGTCTGTTTGCAGTTTTTTGCTCCATGTGTAATGTGAAGGATAGGCCATGGGGCAGATGAAGTCCACAACCCTGTCCATACTTTCCATTTGCTGTCCTATAATATCATCCTTGTTAAGGGGTATTCGTCCAAATACATCAGCAGCAATTTTAACATTATATGGCTCAAGCTGTTTTCTTGCCCTTAAAATAAAATCCTCAATGAATTTATATCTTTGTGAATTAGAAAGATGTCTGTTTTTATTGGAATCATCAAATCGGATATAGTCATATTGAATTTCCTTAAATCCATTTTTACAGGCACTTTCAGAAATATCAAGCTTCTCCTTTAAATAAGCTTCAGATACAGGCCAGTTCTTTAATCCATCAGGAAAGATTACAATACGCGCAACAGGATGAATCCCATTATCAATGCAGTATTGTACATTTTCATTAGGCACTATACTTTTCCTGTAATTTGAACCCTGAACATCAAGGACAAAGGAGTTAATATTTGAATCTTTTGCCAATTTAACAAATTTTTTAAGAGTTTCCATATTACGAGCTGATGCTACATTAAGATAAATTCCCCTGTAAAAATCCGGGAAGACATATTCTTTGGGAACAGCATTTTTTGATTCCCTGTTACCAAACTCCTGTTCCTCTGAATTTACATTCTGGGCACTGATATATTGATAGGTAAAATTTGCAGCAACAACCAGTACTAATAAAGCAGAAAAGATTACTAAAAACTTTTTCATGTTCACCTCAGATTTTTGATAAGTACTTTTATAACTCTTTGTTTATTTTATCGACATAGAGTAAAGGGTACAGTCTATTTTAACCTGAATTTGTCAAAAAATATTTATATGTAGAGAATTAAAAAGCCTTTAATACAAAAAAATACATGATTTTATTGTTGATTTTTACTATTATATTTAAGTAACTTTATAAGCTGTAAGCTACTCAATATATATGAGGAATTAAATTTTTGATTTCAAACAAATCGATCGAATATATACGGACTCACACAAGAATAGAAGAAATAGTGCTTAAATATGTACCTTCTTTAAAGAAAAGAGGAAGGAACTATATTGGGCTGTGCCCTTTTCATAAGGAAAAAACCCCTTCATTTTCGGTTTCACCTGAAAAACAGATCTTCAACTGCTTTGGGTGCAATACTGGTGGTAATGTAATAACATTTATATCCAAAATAGAAAATCTGACATTTGTTGAAAGCGTAAAACATTTAGCCCAAATAGCAGGAATAGAGCTTGAATATGATGGAGAAGGGCATGACAATTCTTCAATTGAGCAGATACGAAGAATAAACAGATATACCATGAATTTTTATCATAGTTATCTCAAGTCAGCTGGAGGTGAAAAAGGCCTGTCCTATCTTGTGTCAAGGGGTGTTGATCAGGCATCCATTGAAAAATTTAAACTGGGCATGGCACCTGACTCATGGGAAATGCTGACAAAAAGCCTTATGAAAAATAAGGCTGATATTGCCATCTGTGAAAAAGTTGGACTTTGTGCAAAGTCAACAAAAAACAGGCAAGAAAACAACAGGGAGCATTATTACGACAAGTTTAGAAACAGGGTTATGTTCCCGATTTTTGACAGAACAAACAATGTTGCAGGATTTGGTGCCAGAACAATAGATGAAAATCAGCAGCCAAAATATTTGAACTCTTCTGAATCTGAAGTATATCAGAAAAAAAATATACTATACGGCCTCAACTTTGCCCAGGATGAAATAAGGGATATGGACAGGGCAATAATAGTGGAGGGATATCTTGATGTTATAGGCTGCCATCAGCAGGGATTGAAAAATGTAGTAGCACCCCTTGGAACAGCACTTACTGAAAATCAGGTAAGGCAGCTTTCCCATCTGTGCAATGAAATAATTATGTTATTTGATTCAGATTCAGCTGGAATAAACGCAGCTTTGCGCTCTATTACCACATCAGAAATGTTCAACATATCTATAAAAATTGCGCTTCTGCCCAGTGGCGATCCCTTTGATTATATTAAGGCTCATGGACTTATGGGGCTGATGATAGTAATAGACAAAGCTATTAATCCTCTGGACTTTCAGTTTCAAAATATAATTGAGAAGAACAAAGGTAAGGATAAACTTTTATATCTTAAAGAATTTTTTGAAATCATTGAAAAACTGGAATTATCCACCCATAGGGATTACTGCTTTAAAAAAATGCATGAACTTCTTGCACTTAACGAAGAATCCCTGAGAATTGATTTTGACAGGTATCTTAAAGAAAAAAAAGGAGGATATTACCCATCAAAAGAAGAAAAAAGAAACAATAAGCCTGAACATATTTCATATGAAACACGTTTGTTCAGAGATCTGGTGGAACTTATAATCAACAATCCAGTAATAACCGGAGATGTGCTTATGGACTTTTCATCTGATGATTTTAAAGATCCCCTGGCAAAAGCAATTTTCACCAGAATAGGAGAGATCTATAAAGAGGAAAATGAACTTAAAATTGATAAATTATTTGACTTTTTTGATAAAGAAATAG
>CAYTLM010000068.1:0-10664 GCA_964438485.1 uncultured Leptospirales bacterium
TATTGAAGCTTTAATTTAATTCGTTCCCGGGTTTTTTGCAGAGCCGTATTTTTGCCTGAATTCGTTTGAATAAAAATAGCTTGTTGTGTTTACACAAAATTTAATAAATTTTTGCGGAATAATAAATTATATCACAGCTAAAATTTTATATTTTCCATGATATTTTTTTTAATTACTTCAGGCACATCCTTTAAATAGCTGTCAACATCACTGATGTTTTTAAATGGACGCCTGATTATAATTTCCGAAGCCCTGTTCCTGTTTATTCCCGGAATAGCTTCCAGGACTTTGTGGTTTGCTGAATTTATATCAAAGGGCAGAGAAATTCCGGAGAGAGAACGCTCCCGATGTCCTGTTACCAGAATATCCTGAAAAGATTTAAGCTCCAGGTTGCCCGGGATTTTAACAGTAATGGAATAGCTTGCTATCTGTTTTGCAAAGGAGTAGTTGTCTCTTTTGTCCAATACCAGGTTGTTTTTTAAAACTGTCCCTGCAGGGTATATTTCTTTCAGCATAAATTTATCAATATCTTTGCGGATTTTTCCTCTAAAAAATTCAAATCTGTTAAGCAGGCCCCTGTTTGTTACAGGTTTTTCATTGTAAAGCCCTGTACCAGGATATGGCAAAAGCTTTCTTATATTTATCCTTTTTACAAGCAGTCCCATTTCAGCAATCTGCATCAGGTATTTGTAATTGGTTTTAAATGTTTCAGCAGTTTCCCCTTTAAGTCCCTGAATAAGGTTTATCCCAGGTAAAAGCAGGGGTATGCCATTAACTCTGTGGCCGCATATTTCATTTATAAATTTAATGGCAAATATGGTTTCCTCTGGTGTTGTTTTAAGCCTGTTCTTTTGTATTACAGAAAGGTCAAAGGATTCAACGCCAAAAGGAAGGGTGTCTCCAGGGGTTATTGCTTCAGCAATCGAGGATATAATTGAGGCAGATTCATCCGGCCAGTTTACGATTGATCCGGGATTCCCATTGTCTATATTCAGCACTTCAATAAGTCCCCTGTCTCTTCTTTCTTTCAGATGATGAAACAGTTCTTTCACTGCTTCGGGATTTGGTCTGGGAAAATCTTTGCGAAAATCCTTCATTGGACTTTTATACTGGATAATATCAGCCTGTCTTCCTATGCGAAAACGCTTTACACCGCATTCAATAAGAGCATCAACCTCGCTGATAATATCTTTAACTTCTCTGAATTCAACTGCGCCCATAAGCCCTTCAGAGCAGAAGGAGCAGTGCCTAAGCCTGGGACAGCCTCTGCCTGTTTCCATTTCGCAGATGATGTGAGGATACCAGGGGTGTTTTTTTACAACAGCAGCTCCCAGCAGGCTCCATGTAGCAATTTGTTCTGTGTTCCTTCTTTTGTCCTCTCCTTTGCCTTTAGCTTCAGTATATGCGAAATATTCTATATCATTATTTATTGCTGTAACATCAGGTCTATGAAGCTGTAACATGCTACTCACAAGTCCACCTGCTGCAATTTTAAAGTTCCGGTTAGTATTGAGTATTTTAATAATTTCAGGAACAGTGCCTATTCTTGCTCCCAGGTATTTTCCGGGCACAACAGCTCCACCTATAAGAAACACGCAGGTGTAATTACCCTCTATTTTAAAATCATTATCTCTAAGCAGATCTATTGTTATATAGCTTATCTGTTCTTCATCAATTCCGGCGTCAATAAGTGCGCCATAAATATATCTGGGATAGGGAGAAACAAATGGAGGGACACCCAGACATGCAGGCTCATCTACATAGCAGTCCAGGATAAGGTATTTTTTCATCTTTTCTCCAAAAGGATATCAAGGTCTTTACTCATGTGGCTTAGAATTTTGCTTTCAAGTGATTTGACAAATTTTTTATTATTGATGATCATCTTTTTTATTTCCTCGGTTTTTCCGTATCTATTTACCAGATCTTCAATCCTCGAGTCTATTGAAACGACCTGGTTGTGCATTACCCTTTTATCAGCATAGTAGATGATTTCTTTTTCTGTTACAGGACCTTCGGGATCAAAGCCGGAAAAAACAACATGGCTCTCAACAATTTCCGCAATTTCATCATATCCCAGGTTTCTTAATATTTCACCACCTTTGAGGTCATGCCTCAATTCCTTGTTTATTATGGAACTGGTTTTTGCAATATCGTGGAGCAGGGCAGATGCAATTATAAGATCCAGGTTCAATGAACTTTTTTCTTTCAGGTTTTTGTATATTAATACTGAAACTTCTTTTACCTGTATGGAGTGTTCTATTATATTGGGGAACATTTTGTAATCATGAATAATAGAAAAACATTCCTGTTCTGTGGGGATTTTTTTATTGCCTGTCATTATTATGCCTCTTTAAACAGGCTATATATAAGCAATTGCATATAGTCATGTCTACTACATTTTTGGTATTTTTTAGCTTAATCTATAATAGCTTTTCTGGTTGAAAAGATTTGTATAAAAGATTAAATGTTGGTATATTGTTCTTTATTTGCAGTAAGTCTGGTATTTTATTTAATATATATTGACAATTAAAGGCTGTAAAATAATTTATTCCTCTATTGAATAAATGTGACATAATTTATCTCTGCATATATAAAAATTATATTGAAGTACTTGGAGAAGCAATTAAATGAAACTTGAAGACTGTAAAAGATGTAGAAATCATATGGAGCTTAGAAATTTTCAGGTTCTTTGTAATTATGGTGGAAACCTCTCTTCTATGGCTACTACAGAGGATGAAAGAAACGGTACATACCGGGTGCTTGCCTGTCCTATAAAGGTTAAAAAGTGATCTGCTGAGGGTTAGGGAGATGGGGTCAGAGCATGAATTTTTTGTAAGTATTGGATTTTTTAGTTTCCTGAATCTTAAGGTTTATTGTGTAGCCTGAAATTTTATGTTTTTCTGTCATCGTATATTGGATTTAATAAATATTGATTCTTTTTTTATTATCTTTTTAATGAAGAAAGGATATAGGGAAGGTGAGCAAGATTATTTTTGTCATTCCGGCTGTAGCGGTAGCGGAATGCCGGAATCTCATGGAGAGAATCCGTTGTATGAGATTCCTGCATTCGCAGGAATGACAGAGGGAGAGAATTTAATGTATGGGATTCTCGCCTTCGCGGAAATGACTGGGTGAGGTCTAAGTAACCTCAAAAAATAATTGACTCTTACCCATATTGTTTATATATTTAATCTTTAAGGATAAGCAAAAAATGGAGATCCTGAAATGTCTTTAACCAGTGCAGACCTGAAACAAATAGAAGAGCACATAAAAAGCAATATAGGCTCATGGATGGGTGATGTATCCTTTACAAAGTCCTCATATTTTAATGAAATAGAACTAATTGAAAGAATAGTGCGGGTAGAAGAAGAGCTTAAAAGACAAAGAGAGCTTATGCTAATGGGATTTGAGCAAACAAATAAACGCTTTGAAGATGTAAACAGTAAATTCAAAATGATGTTTGCTTTTATGACTTTGGGATTTACAATTCTTGCAACAATGATGACAGTATTTAAGTTTTTAGCATAAAATTTCCTGGTTACCTCCCTTTAACGCCTTAATAAAGAACTTTTCTTGTTTTGCTTTAGCAGGATGTTTTAATGCCAACGCTTAACAGGGGGAGTTTAAAAGCATCTCCTTTGACTTTATTATTACTGAATAATACTGCTCAATAAAATCTGTAACTATTCTGCATAGTTGAAGCAAATCCTGCTCTTTATAAACAGAGTGGTTAATGCATGAGTACTTTTCTCTAAGGGATAATGATATAAATTCCAGGCTTTTTTTGTTGATAAGCAGATCTTCCCTGCTGCTGCACTCTGAGCATAGTATTTTGAGATTTCTGCTGTTTATTGAACAGGCTGTAAAAGCGGATTCGCCGCATGAGGAGCACTCCTGCATTTGAGGAAGAATGCCTTGCATTCGTAAATACTGTATAGTGTAAAAAAGGGCAAAGTTTATTTCATGCTCTGCCTTGCCGAGGCTGTAAACTGCAGAGCACAGGAGATTGTAAAGGGATTCATCTGCATCACTGCACCCTGTTGTTTTGTCTACTATTTCCATCATGTAGTAGAGAGTGAAAATCTTTAAAGCTTTTTTTTTAACTTCTTCTGGAGTTGAAATTAAATCAAATTGAGAAACTGTTTTTAATCCAGAGCCCTGTTTTGAGTAGCAGGTAAAGTCAATCACTGAACCTGTTTCAGATGCAGTGGGCGATCGCTTTTTTGATTTTTTAAGGCCTTTAAATATAATCATTTCACGACCCCATTCTTTGGTAAAAACAGAGCATAGGTAATCAGCTTCGCTGGAAAGTTTTCTTGATAAAACAATCCCTCTGGCCTTGGAAAGCGGCATTTCTATTTTTGTCCTGTTATTGTTAATGTAATTCGTAGTATCTTTGGCCCTGAAATATCTTTTATTTTAAATGTGAGATTGCTATACTTGGCAGTTTCATCTTTTTCAGGAACTCTTCCAAAAAGGTCTAAAACAAAGCCGCCTATTGTGTCAAAATCTTCTGAAGGAATATCAAGGTTAAGTTCTTCATTAAAATCTGCAATAAGCATTCGCGGATCAAACTCCCACGTGTTTGATTTCATTTTTTCAAGTTCAGGGAGTTCGTCGGGATCAAATTCATCATTGATGTCTCCAACAATTTCTTCAAGTATATCTTCAAGTGTTACAATTCCTCCAACGCCACCGTATTCATCTACAACAATGGCAAGATGCAGTTTTTTCACCTGAAATTCAAGGAGAAGATCATCCAGGGGCATTGTTTCAGGAACAAAAAAAGGATCATTTAAAAGTTTTTTCAGGTTAAATTTCTTGTTTTTATCCAGAAGCAGCTTAATAAGATCTTTTACATAGAGTATGCCAATGATGTGATCAATAGTTTCATCATATACTGGAACGCGTGAGTGCCCGGCATGGATAATTACTTTAACAAGGGATTTAAGATCTACATTTGAATCAATTGCCACAACATCTACCCTGGGGATCATAATGTCCTTGGCATTCTGGTCTGAAAGACCCATTATCCCGCGGATCATATCTTTGCGAGGAAGATCTAATTGTTCATAAGCATCATTATCAAAAGGAATTTCCTCTTTGGGTTTAAATAGCTTTTTAACGTTTTGTAAGAAATTTTTTAATCGGGAGTTATCTAAAGGGTCAGGGTTGTCTGAAGTCATGCTAATTTAAATCACCTCTAATAGTTTTTTGTACTCCTTTATATTTTAGAAGGAGTATTTTGTGAAAATAATATTTCTTGAAGACATTATTTTTTGTCAACATTGAAAATTTCTCCGGTTTTAAATTTATCCTGAGAAAATTGAGAATTTTTTAATTGTTTCAAGAAGCCTTGCCCCTATTTCCTTTGCATTTCTGGAAGGGACATTGCAATCATTGTAAAGGCTGTCAGCTATAAATTTCCTCATTGCAACATAAACATCACTTGTAGGATGAAAAACATATGAGAAATAATCTCCCTCTTTTTCAAGAATTGTAAATGTAGAATAAAGCATTATTGGTTCTAGCGGGATCATTATTTTCATATTATTCTCAGGCTCAAGTATATCCATGTCCGCAAATCTGTAGGGGATGCTTTTCCCCTCTTCTCTGTTAACCGGTTCAATATATTTTTTTATGTATGAAGCAGGTTCAACCAGCATATGGGTTCTGTTCCCATCGGTTTTAAATGTAATGCCGTCATTTGTTCTGAAAATATCTTTTACATTTCTATACGCTGTTATTTCATAAATAGAGTAGTTAGTCCCAGGAGAAAAAAAAGCAGTAACAATAAAGCCCCCATCAGGTGGAATTGTCTCAGTCATATATGCTTTTATAAGAGTTGTTGCTTTTGCCATATCCAGTTCTCCTGTTTAAAAATTGTCTTGATTTATAAGTTAATAATATAAAAGTTCATATTAAAATCAATTAAAATTTTTTTATAACAATATTATGTTTTTTGAAAGTAGCTTATAATAAAGAATTTATGGAAAATAAGCAGCAGGTATAGAGCTATGAAGAGTTTTTTTTCTCCGGAACCGGTAATCTTTGCTAATCAGGGAGGGAATAACAGCTTCCCTAAAAATACAATTCCCTGCTTTGAAGAGTCTTTTGAACTTGGAACTCATGCAGTATGTGTTCATGTCCAGCTTTCAAAGGACGGTGTGCTAGTGGCTATTCCTGATAACAGATCGGAAAATCCGGATTTTACTGGCAAGATTAATGAATATACTGCATTAGAGTTAAGAGAGCTGGACCCTGGATTGGAATATTCTGGTGAGAACGGTGATTTCCCATTTAAAGGGAAAGGTTTGTATTATCCTACGCTTGAGGAACTCTTGCTCTATTTCCCTAATGAGAAATTTAATATAACAATTATTCATAAAGATAAAAATATAGCGCATCTATATTCAGAAGTAATAAAAAAGTGTAATGCTGAATCAAGAGTTTTCACTGTTGCTGTTTATGGTGCAGTAATTAAGGAGGTGCGTAAAAAATTACCTGATAGCCCTACAGCATTTACTCTTCCAGGTCTTTTGGGGGTTTATGCCCTTTTTCGTTCAGGTTTTCTTTTTGCTTTTTCTTCTTTTGAGGCAGATGTGCTTCAAACTTCAGAAAAGATAGGCGGTTCCTATATTGCAAATAGTGGGCTTGTGCGACAGCTTCAGGGAAAAGGAATAAGGGTATATGCCTGGGATGTGAAAACTAAAATTGATCTTCAAAGGCTTTATGATGCTGGTGTTGATGGTTATGTTACAGACAATGTGGAGATGGTGAAAAACTTCCTGGATGGCAAATAACTAATCCAGCTTGTCATATATTTTATTTTCGTAGGCAGGGTCGATTGGGCGAAGTCCTCTTGATTCCATTATAATATTATAGCGGAGCTGTTTTTCATTGAGCTTCATTCTTAGCTCTTTTCTTTCTTTTTCATCTGTGCAGCTGTTAAGAAGGGTTGAAATTTGTACAATGCCTTTTTTTAGTTCTATTTCTTCAGGAATCATCCCTGCGTTTTTCAGAATTTTATATGCCATGCGCAGGTCTTCAGGTACATGACCCATGTCATCTTTGGGAAGGGGCTTCCCTTTGTTTTGCAGATTGTCAAAGGCTCCTTCTGCCATAGCCTGTTCTATTCTTTTTTCAGCAATTTTTTCATATATTGACATATTGATTGACCATAAATATTATAGTATGAATATTATTATTAAAAGACTTTTGCTGTCAATTTTTTTTTGAGTAAAAATGGTTCTGCGGCAGCAGTTTAAATCCGCAGATCATGCCATTCCTGCGCAGGCGGGAATCTCAGGAATTTTTTATTTTTATGAAGATTTTGGCACTTTGACCGGAATGACAGTTTTTGAATAACTACAGTGGAGCTGAATTATGAAAGAAGTTTATCCTGGAATATTTTCAATAGAACAAAAGGGAATTTTAAAATCGCTAAAACCTCCAGTGAATATATATGTAATAACAGGTCATGATGGTCTTATTTTTGATGCAGGTTATGGGAGCAGAAGCAGTATAAATAAATTTAGCAGAGAGCTGCGGGAAATTAACAGGCTTTGTCAGGAAAGGGGCGTTGAAAATAATATAACAAAAATTCTTTTAAGTCATGCCCATGCAGATCATTTTTCAGGACTTAAACCTTTAAGAAAAAAATATGGTTTTAAAATAATTTTAACTGAACAAATGGCATCAATCATAAAGTCCCGCTCTGCATATGCTAAATCTTTTAGTATGGAAAAACCTGAGTCTTCGGGTATTTTTTCAGGTATAAAAAAGTTTTTCCTGGGAATAAAAAAGTTCATTGAAATTGTAGTTTATGTCCGTTATTGGGGTGTGGCTTTTGTAAATGATCCGGATATTGTCATAAATAAAAATGCAAATATAAGCATCAATAATGAGGACTGGGAAATATTCCCTTCACCAGGACATGCTGATGATCATATAACGCTTTATAATAAAGAAAAGGGAATTTTCTTTTCCGGTGATAATGTACTTGGAAGTGTTAATGTATGGCTTGGTCCGCCCAGGTCAAGTATTGGTGATTATGAAAAAACTATAAGTGAATTTATGGTACTGGAAAATCTTCATCTCATACTTCCTGGTCATGGAGCTCCTGTAACAGAACCTTATATCAGGCTTGATGAAGTTTTAAGATGGCGTAAAAAACGTACATCCGATGTAAAGGAATTTGTTGAGGTTAATGGAGGAACTTCATTTTCTATTGATAAAATACTCAGGGCACTCTATCCTGCACAGGGAAAAATGAAGAGAGAATTTGCTCGTGGATGGGTTGAGCTTACAATTAAAGATTTTATAAATGAGGGTGTGATAAAAAAAGGGGAGAGGGGTGAATTTTTTTATATCAGCGGAGAGTAGGTGATGTTTTACCATATTTCTGTTTTGATGCATTCCAGCTGGTTTAAATGTTTATCTCTGGTAACAATAGTCATGTTTTTTTATGCTTGTATCATTTTTTAGAAAGCCGATGATAATATTGGTGTCAAATAAATAACTCATTCCCAGCTTGCCATATCTATTTTTCTGCATTCTTCAACACTATTTAACATCATTTTTGCTTCGTCATTGTCCAGCTTGCCGGCAAAATCAAGGAAACTTTTTGTTTTTATCTTTTCATCCAGAGGGAGAATGATGATTTCAACATTCATGTTTCTGAATTTTTTTATCTTTTCATTTTCAATAAAGAGATCTTTTTCGGATATATATTCTTTTAATTTTATAGCTTCCATATATTAACCTCTTTGAAAAATAATTTATTATAAAGTTAATTATAGAATTATAGTTTGTCAAACTAAAATTACTCTTTAGCAGCCTTTATAAATTCTGGAATAAAATCTTCAACCCGTTCCACAATACTTATATCTGCCATTTTATGTATGGGCGCTTCAGGGTCCCTGTTTATGGCTACTATTGTACCTGCTCCCTGCAGGCCTGACATGTGCTGGGGTGATCCTGAAATCCCGCATGCAAAATAAATTTTTGGTGAAATACTTTTCCCTGTCATTCCCACCTGTTGCGCATAGTCTGTAAGCCCCATGTCACAGGCACCTCTTGAGCCCGCAATAGATGAGCCTGGGAAGAGGCGGGACATATCTCTTAGTAGAGACATGTTTTCCTCTGTTGCAACTCCTTTACCTGCTGCTATAACAACAGGTGCTCGAAGCAGATCTCCTGCTCTAGGTGTTGATTCTTTTGTCAACACTTCAACAGTTTTATCCAGAGAGAGATTAATTTTATCTGCATAAACAGCAGGAGCTGATTTTTCTGTATTCAGAAAAGCTTTATCCGGAATGGGATTCACAGTTACAACTGCTTTGTCGCATTTTGAAATAACTCTTGATTCTACGCGTCCTCCTGCACATAGCCTTTGAAATGATGCAGTACCATTATAGCTTTTTATGTCTGTAACTGCAGTTATGCAGGGAATTTTTAAATGCAAAGCAAGCCCAGGGGCAAAGTCATATCCCTGCGGAGTGTGGGGGACAATAATGAAGTCTGAAGGTGAGTTTTTAAAAAAACCGGTTAAGGTCTGGATGTATCCTTCTGCGCTGTAATTTGCCAGATTGCTGTTTAGCAGCACTTTCATGTTTATGCCGAATTCTTTGGTGAATTTTTCTTCATCAATTAAATGTTCATCTGAAAGCACCAGCGCTTTAAGGCTGCTTTTATTTATTGAAGCCAGATTAATCGCTGAACTTATAGCATCAAGGCTCTGCTGGGTAATGGTCCTGTTTCTATGCTCAATAATTACTGTTGTCATATATCTTCTCATGGCTTAAATCTCTCCTCTGCTTCTAAGAATTTCAAGGAGGGCCTTTGATTTATCTGTGCTGCTCCCTTTAAGTTCCATTGCACCTTTTTTTGATTCAGGAAACTGAATAGATATTACCTCTATAGGGCAGGTTGCAGCAGATAGAGGTTCAATCTGAATTTGTGGAATCTCAGCGCTTTTAGCTTTAAGCTTGCTGGAGAGAGAGGGATACCTGGGTCTGTTTACTCCTGACTGCACTGTAATGAGCGCAGGGAGTTTTAATGTAACAATCTCAAGCCTGGTTGAGTCGATCTCTCTTTCTGTTTTAACAGCATGGTTGTGAAGATCAATTGTAATCGAGATCGCAGATGTGGCCCAGGGGTAGTTGAGGAGAGCAGCAATTGAGGGGCCTGTGACAAATTCCATGTTGTCATCTGACATGACGCCTGTGAGGATTAAATCATAACCCTGCTCCTTTGCGAAAGCCGCAATTAATGCAGAAGCAGGGGGATTGCTGTCCGGTTTTTTCTCTAGTATAAATCCTCTGTTTGCGCCCATTTCCAGAGCACGGCGGATTAATGGAATCTGCTCCCGGGTGCCTGCAGTAATAACATCTACTTTTGTATCAGGGGTTTCGTCTTTAAGTTTTAATCCCTCTTCAAGGGCGTATTCATCAGAGCTGTTAATGACAAAGCTGTTTTTATCCCTTGGATAGATGAGAGAATTTGTATCAAAATCTATTTTAGGCTTTGATTCAATATGAGGTACTTCTTTTATACATACGAGAATTTTCATTATTAATCTGCCCCCTGTAAATATAAATATAAGGATCTATATATAAATGTCAAATAAAAAACGAGCGTTCGCTATATTTTTCTTGACATTT
>CAYTLM010000069.1:0-10656 GCA_964438485.1 uncultured Leptospirales bacterium
CTTCAGTTATTAAAAATAAAGATAAAAGCTATGCTGTGATAATTTCAACTGACTTGTCCCATTATCACAGTTACAACAGTGCAGTTGAGCTTGATAATAAAATTATAAAAAGTATTGAGTCATTTGATGAAAATAAACTAAGTAACCTTTTGCAAAGCGGAAAGGCTGAAGCCTGTGGTGAAGGACCCTTAATTTCAGGTATGTATTTATGCAGATCTATGGGTGCTAAAAAAGCAACTGTGGTTAAATACGCTAATTCTGGTGATACAGCAGGTTCTAAGGACAGGGTTGTGGGCTATCTATCTGCTGTTTTTTATTCAAATGAAAAGGAGTAGTCATGGCAGATCTTAACAGAGAGCAGCAGATAAAATTATTGCAACTGGCAAGAAAAACAATTTCTGATAAACTTGGAATTGATGAAGATATTAACCTCCCTGATTTAACAGATGAAATATTTATGGAAAAGGCAGGAGCCTTTGTTACAATACATATTAATAAAGCTCTAAGGGGTTGTATTGGTTATATTCAGGGGGTTAAGCCCATACCGGAGACAGTTAAAGAGGTTTCTGCTTCTTCTGCATTTCAGGATCCCAGGTTTAAACCTTTGTCTGAAAAGGAGTATCCTTATATTGATATTGAAATATCTGTAATGAGTCCAATTGAGGATGTTGTAAATATTGATGATATTGTTGTTGGCAGAGACGGGCTTATTATATCACAGGGGTATAAAAGGGGGTTGCTTCTTCCGCAGGTGCCTGTTGAACAGGGCTGGGATAGGGATACATTTTTAACTCATACATGTTATAAGGCAGGGCTGCCAGGTGATTCCTGGAAGAAAGAGGGCGTTAAAATTGAAAAGTTTTCTGCTCAGGTTTTTTCTGAAAAGGATTTAGGGCTGCTATAGGTTTTATGTTTCTTTGATCGCAGATCGCAAATTTTTTTATTCCCGGAATTTTAAAATGAAATTAAAAAAATTTCTTCTTATTTCTTTAATTGTTTTTTTTACAGTCCTCTGTTTTTCCTGTAAGGAAAAGCCTGTTTTTGTTGATCCGGCTTTTATCCTTATGAAATGGGGGGATGCTGTAAAAAAAATGAATTATAGGGAATATGCAGAGTGCGAAGCTTTTCCCAAGGATATAAAAGTTTTTAATGAGCTATATAAAAATTATTATTTTACTGATTTTCTCATAAGTGAAACTGGTAAATATAAAGAAGCAGATGTTAGAACTGATGCAAAGGGCAAAAAATATAATTATAGAATTATCTATTTTGAATGCCTGAGAACAGAAAGAAAAACCGGGGCTGTGGTTGAGCACATGAAGGGTGATATAGAGTTTATTAAATATATTGATAAGCCTGATTCGGATCGGGGCTGGCTCATGTTTAACAGAACTGTTGTAAGAATTGGGGTGGATAAAAACTAATGAAATTTTATGAGTTTTTTATAGGGTTCAGGTATTTAAAATCAAAAAAATCCGATGGATTTATTTCATTCAATACTGCTCTTTCTGTTTTTATTGTTTTTTTGGGTGTATTTATTTTGATTGTTGTACTTTCAGTAATGAATGGATTTCAGTCGCAGATAAAAGATAAAATACTTGATGTTGATTCCCACATAGTAGTTTCCAACCTGTCGAGTGAAATTGATGGAATGGCAATGCGGAACTATCTGGAGCTGGCAGAGGAAATAAAAAGAGTTAAAGACGTTGTGTCTGTAAATCCCTATATACAGGGTCAGGGACTTTTTAGATTTAAAAAAAATATTGCTCCTGTGATGATAAGAGGAATGGGCACAAAGGATGACATCCCTGCTGATGAGGCAAAGTTTATTAAATCAAACAGGGAAAAGTTCTGCAAAGAGAGGGGTGTTTTTATTGGTGAGGAAATGGCTTATAATTTCAATATTAAGGAAGGCCAGTACATTGAACTTATAGTTCCCAAGGGAAGGCTTTCTGCAGTAACAGGAGTTTTGCCTGGTATTTCCAGGTACGAAGTTCTGGGTTTATTTAAAACCGGCTATTATGATTTTGATACAAAGCTCATACTCATGTCCCTTCCTGATAGCCAAAAACTTTTTTCTGTAGGCAATGTTGCTTATGCAGTTGGTATTAAAATAAAAGATATATTTAAAATGAACAGAATAGCCTCTGAAATACAGTCTGCTGTGGGCTATGAATACTCTGCCTTAACTGCTGAGCAGAGAAACCATAACCTCTTTTACGCATTAAAGCTTGAAAAACTGATAATGACTATAATACTATTTCTGGTTATTATATCAGCAGGATTTACAATAATGGGAACCATTGTTATGGTAGTTATGGAAAAAAGAAAATCAATAGGAATACTAAAAACAATGGGTGCCAAACCAGGATCAATAATGGTGATTTTTGTTCTTGAGGGTTTTTTAATTGGTGTAACAGGTACGCTTCTTGGGGTTATTCTGGGACTTGCCACTTCACTCAACCTTGAGGCTATTATTTTGCAAATTGAAGATATAATAAACATAGTAGTAGAAAAGGCTTATCTTTTCTTTGATCTTGGAATATTTTATAGAATAAATATTGTTCCAAGCAATATTTATTATATTGATTCTATTCCAACTCAGATAAGCCCGGAATTTGTTGTATTTATTGCTGCAGCTGCTGTATTTCTTTCCACAGTTGCTGCAATATTTCCTGCATGGCAGGCTTCCAGAAATAAGCCGGTTGAAACAATCAGGTATGAATAGGATAATTTAATGAATAACGCTGGAATAATAAAAATGGCTGGCCTGGAAAAAAGCTATGGAGCAGGCAGAAGTAAGATAGGGGTTTTAAGAGGTATTGATCTTTTAATTGAGAAGGGTGAGGTTGTTTCAATAACCGGTCCAAGTGGAACAGGTAAATCCACTCTTCTTAATCTTATAGGATGTCTTGATAATTTTGAAAAGGGAAGTCTTTTCCTTAAGGGAAGGAACGTTTCGAATTTTTCAGTTGATGAGCTTGCAGCATTCCGCAACAGACATATAGGGTTTATCTTTCAGCTTCATAATCTTTTGCCTGAATTTACTGCTCTTGAAAATGTGATGATGCCCCTTCTTATAAGGCGCGTAAAAACAGCAAAATCAAAAGATATGGCAATGGAACTCCTTGACTGGTTTGGTCTTGCTGAACGGCACTCACATAAGCCAGGCGAGCTTTCAGGAGGCGAATGCCAGAGGGTTGCTGTGGCAAGGGCTATTATAGGTGAGCCGGATATTATACTTGCTGATGAGCCTACAGGAAGCCTTGATTCTAAAAATTCCTTAAATCTTATGCAGATTCTTCTTGATTTGTGCAGAGAAAAGGGCCGTACTGCAATTATAGTTACCCATGATCGTAAAATAGCTGCCATGGCTGATAAAATTGTAAGCATGCTTGATGGGGTTATTGTTGATTCGGCTTTTGATTTAGTAGAATAAAGATTAAAGTGCGAGTATATGGCTGATCTAATTAAAACAGTAACGGATAAAAGTCAGTTTGAATTTATTTTGAATAATTTTTATATAAATAATACTATTTATATAAAAACAAACAATGGAAATATGAATCTGACTTATCTGGGGTTTTCCGAAGGGAACGTAGCATTTCGTATCCCGTATCTTAAGTCTATCCCTGACAATGTTGTAGTGTTTGTCAGACACAACAACAGCACCATATATTTAAGTATGAAATTTATTGAAAGGAGCGAGGATACCTTTGTATTTAGTCCAATAAAGTTTCAGATAATCTCTGAATCCAGAAAAGAGGACAGAAAGCTCATTGGCATTGAAGGTGGTAAAAGTATTATTTATATAAACAATCTTATCTCTGATTATATTATAACCAGAGCGCTTGCTACTGCTGATAAGAAAGTTGATAAGGTTAAAGAATTTGCCGAATTTGAATTAAAAAAAAATTTTGATCATGTTAGAGTTGTTTTTTTACATGAGGCAAAAACGGATGCCAGGCTTGCTCATATCCTTTCAACTTCAAGGCCTATATTTATTCCTGACCTTAATGTTGATCCTGAACCTGAAGATGAAGAAGAATTTAATAGTTATGTTAATAATATATATAAAGGAGATATTTCTATTCCCAGCAGAAATAAATATATTTCAGAAATAACAGTACCAATACTTTTTAATTCAATTATTCCTTATGGTTATATTCAGGTAAATAATACAAGGGCATTATCTGAGGGACTTTTAGAGGTGTGCAAAAGAATGGCTATTGTTATAGATCAGCTTTTTAAAAAAAACAACCTTGTAAGTCCCATGACCGAAAGATTTCTTGTTTCAGATTTATCAAAAGGAGGGCTGGGTTTTGTTTTTAAAGACAAGAGGACTCTTCGTTATGTTCAGGAAAACAGCAAAGTCTGTTTTGATGTAATGCTTCCAACTAAAAAGAAAAGCATAATAGGAGCTGTTGTTAGAAATATATCCTTTCTTGAGAACAGGATTATCAAGGTTGGTTGTGAAATAAATAAAATGGATTCAACAAGCAAAGCTAATTATCAGGAATTTGTTGATTTAATGAAATAACAATTATCTGATTATTAGCTTTATAAAGAAGTTTATATAAACAATGATTTATTGTTTGCTGCAGCAAAAAGGGAGTGTTCAACTGTTGCAATAATTTCTTTTAACCGCGGTTTGATATATTCCATTCCTTCTTCTACAGAATCAAAAAAATGAAATAAAGAAAGATCCTCCTGGGATACCATGCCCATATCTGCAAGTTTTTGAAAATTTATAAGGCTTTTCCAGTATTCGCTGCAGTAAAGCATTACAGGTATATTTCGTTTTTGTATTTTTTGAGTCTGAATAAGTGTTAGTGTTTCAAACATCTCATCAAGAGTGCCAAATCCACCAGGAAAGATAACAAGTGCTTTTGCGTGATATAAAAGCCATAGTTTTCTTGTGAAAAAATAATGAAATTCAAAGTTAAGCTCCTGCGTAATGTATGGATTGGGGTACTGCTCAAAGGGAAGGGAAATGTTTAAACCTATTGTTTTTTCACCTGCATCACTGGCGCCTCTGTTTGCAGCCTCCATTATTCCAGGACCTCCGCCTGTGCATATATAAAAGCAGTTTCCGTTTGTTTCCCTCATCTCTTTGCTGTAAAGTGAAAGTTCATAGCTGAATCTGCGTGCTGCTTCATAAAATTTTGAGTTGGGATCATTTTCCGGTTTAATCCTTGCTGAGCCAAAAAAAACAACAGTGTGGTCAATGCCTTCTCTGGAAAATTTTGTTTCAGGATCAAGGTATTCGCTGAGAATTCTTATAGGTCTTGCTGCTTTTGAGTTTATAAATTCCGGTTTATGATATGATTTTTCTGCTTTAAATGTCATTAGTAGCGCCTTTTTCTCCTCATTGAAAAAATAGTACCATCAGTATATTTTGAAACTGATGATGATAATATGTTTTTTTTATCTATATATTCAATCACAACAACATCCATAAAGCTGAGTATTATTTTTAATCCAGCTCCAATACCTCTAAGAGGAATTTCTTCACCATTGATCTTTACTGTGAGCCGTGATTTTTCAGCGTCTGTAGCATAGGCAACAA
The DNA here is from genome assembly GCA_964438485.1 of uncultured Leptospirales bacterium. Lineage (GTDB taxonomy): Bacteria > Spirochaetota > UBA4802 > UBA4802 > UBA5550 > JBBAGC01. Next base: position 5,570 of record CAYTLM010000069.1, read on the forward strand.
TCTGATTGAAGTAATCAGGTGCATTTTTATCAGGAATGGTGTTGAACATTTTTAAAAAATCAAGGCCTGTACCATGATCTATAATGGTTGCATCAAACTCATGTTCATTTATGGTATAGCGGATAGTAATATTTCTTGTATCAGAAGATGGGCATCCTTTTTTATCGCATTCCAGAGTAACCTGGATGGCATTTGTGATTGATTCATCAACTGACAGTATTATTTCATCAATCTCTTCTCTGGGATAATCCATTTGTTGCAGATCTTTTAGGAGATTATCTATAACTACCGGCACTACTGTAGTACTGGCAGCAAAGCTGTCAAGGAATACTATTTCTCTGTTTTTTATCATATGATTAGTTAGTATTGTTTAACCATTATTTGATTTTTGAGGAATTATTTTAATCTTTGTTTTATTAACTTGAAAAAAATTAAACCCCATCAAAGTTAGTATATGTTTTTTAAGGCAAAAATAAATCTATTACTTGAATCTAACTATTATAACAATAAATATAAAACTATATTTTAGATGTCAACTGTTGTTCTTAGCTGGATTGTAAAAAAGGTGCAAATAATGAAAAAATTATACGTAATTATGTTATTGTTGGTGTTTTTCTCATGTTCAGGGAGATTGGATCAGGAGGCACAAGTAATAACATCTGTCTTGACTATAGAGCAAAAAATAGGACAGCTGATGATGTTTGCTTTGCCAGGGGATTCTTTAAATAGAGAGAATATAGAATTGATCCGCAAATACTTACCCGGAGGGGTGGTTTTTTTTGGATATAATTTTTCTGAAAAAAGTGATTTATCCAGTTTTACCAGTGATTTGCAAAGTCTGGCAATGGAATATTCAGGTCTTCCGCTTTTTATATCAACAGATCAGGAAGGCGGGCGGGTGGTTAGATTAAAAACCGGCATTACCCGGTTTCCTGGAAATTTCGCCCTTGGAATTACTGAGAATTATAAAGATATAGAAAAAATGGCCAGAATTACAGGCATGAGTTTAAGGATGAAAGGCATAAATATGAATCTGGCTCCAGTACTTGATGTAAATATTAATCCCTTAAATCCTGTGATAAATACCAGGTCATTTGGCTCCAATCCTGAGGTTGTTGCAAAAGCGGGATCTGCATATATAAAAGGAATACAGAAAGCACAATGTATTGCAGCTGCAAAACATTTTCCCGGGCATGGAGATACTGAATTCGATTCACACCATGTTCTCCCTGTTATTAACCATGATATGGAGAGGCTTAAAAAAGTGGAGTTTCTTCCTTTCTACAGTGCACTTAAAGCAAAGGTTGAGTGTGTAATGTCAGCACATATTCGTTTTCCTTTGATAGATGACAGCAATGAGCCGGCAACTCTTTCTCATTTTTTTCTCACGAAAATTTTAAGGGAGGAGATGAAGTTTAAAGGCATTGCAATGACAGATGATCTTGAGATGAATGCTGTTTCAGCTAAAAAGAATATAGGAGAAGTTGCTGTGAAATCCTTTCTTGCTGGTACAGACATAATTCTTGTAAGCTCCTATGGTAAAAATATTTCTGTTATTTATAATGCATTGCTTTTGGCTGTAAAAGAAGGCGTAATAGAAATGGAGAGGCTGAATGAATCTGTGAATAGAATAATTGAGCTTAAATTAAGGTATAAAATTGCAGGTTTTGATAAAGAAGAAAATCAGATATATTTGAATGATCTTATGTACACAGAAAAAGAAAAAAAATTTCTGGATGAAAAGGATGATATTAACAGAAGCCTGTCAAGGGAGGCACTTTTTTATTCAGGAGATGGAGAGATTTTCTCAAGATCTGAAAAGGGAAAGAGAAAATATGTAAGCAGCAATAAAGCCTTCAGGGACAGCCTTGATCTTTTGCCTGGGGATAATATTTATTATTCTGCAGATCAGGCTCTCTCTTCCATAAATAAAAGCGGTGAATCTGAAAACTTTACTGTTGTGCTGCAAACATACAGAATCAATAGAGGCTATGTTGAATCTATTTACAGGAGAATAAAAAATGCAGGTGGGAATCTGCTTATAGTATATTCAGGAAGTCCCTTTGAGCTCTCAGGATGGGAAACTGAAATACCTGTACTCTTTACATTTTCCTTTACAGAAGAATCAATGCAACAGGCTGCTTTTTGCTTAAATGGCAGGTTTGTTCCAAAAAAAAATATTAATACATTAACAGGTTTCCGTGACTGAGAATACAGGCATTTATATTCACACTCCGTTTTGTAGAGAAAAGTGTCACTACTGTTCATTCTATTCTGTGCCATCAAAGGAGGGCGATTACAGAATTAAGCTTTATAAAGAAAGGCTTCTTGAGGAGATTGAACAATGGTGTTCTGTTCGCAGTACTGTTAAGGCTGACACTGTTTATTTTGGAGGGGGCACACCATCTTTACTGGGGGTGCGTGAAATTTCTCATATACTTGATTTTATTCGTAAAAAGTTTATCCTTTCTGCAGATTGTGAAATTACACTTGAAATGAATCCTGACCATCTTTCAGAAGAGAATATTAAAATTCTAATTGAAGCAGGGATAAATAGAATTGTACTAGGTGTGCAAACTCTTAACAGTAAAATGAGAAATAAAATAGGGAGAAAGGGGAAACTCTGCACCAAAAAGGATCTGGACCTTTTTTTCTCATTTGAGAATATTAAAAAATCAGTGGATATTATGGGCGGCCTCCCTTCTCAAACATGGGCAGAGCTTTCAAATGACATTGAAATTCTTTCTTCATACCAGCCTGATCATATATCCCTTTATATTCTTTCCCTTGTTGAAGGAACTCCGCTTTTTTACAGCTACAAGCCGGATAATGAATTTGAATCAACACAGTATGATTTGTGGCACAAGTCTATTGCCCTTCTTGAAAGTAAAGGATATGAGCATTATGAAATTTGCAGCTTTGCTTTAAATGGGGCTTATTCCAGGCATAATATGAAGTACTGGACTTTTTCTCCTTACGCAGGATTTGGCCCTGGGGCTCATTCCTTTTTTGATAACAGAAGGTATTATAATGAAAATTCCCTTGAGCAGTATATTAAAAAAGAACCTGTTGTTAAAGAGGATATACGCAGTGCCTCTGATGTTGCTGTTGAGTTTGTTTTAACTTCATTCAGGCTTATCAAGGGGTTTGATCCAGCCCGATTTAAGGATGTAACAGGCCATGATTTGCCTGAAGAAATAAAAAATGGGATTATGCAAATGGTTGATGAAGGCCTGGTTGAAGCAGAGGGAGCTTTATACAGGATTTCTAAAAAAGGCCTGGATCTTTTTGACTCTGTTGTTTACAGGATAACAGAACCCCTTCTTTAGCTTCTTTTTTTAATGTGGCTTACTGCTTCCTACATTTATTCTCTCTGCCCCCAGTCGATTAATCTGACATGCTAAATAAACTTATTCCGACTTCCCCCAGAGGGGGATAAATAAATTCCTGTTAATTGAACTTTACCCGATAATGCGGTATAAATTAAGTAAAAAAACTATAAAAAAAGTTAATTAGCCCCCTCTGGGGGCGGCGGCCGAATATTTCCTAAAGAAAAAATTTCATTCCGCCGGGGGCTTAGCCGATTTTATTGATCATTAAAAGAAGTGGGAAGAAGTTAGCCCCTTAATGAGAAGAGGGAAGTGTAGCACGGATTTTTCATAAAAATATGATTATGTCTTTATAAAATATACTTATCCTATTAAGCCCTTGTTCCGATAATAAAGTGACTAGCTATTTTTAATTTGGAAAAGGGGTGTGCTATGCCTTTATCAGCTTCAAAGCTTGAGACAATTCTTAAAAAACAGATGAATATATATAGTGAAATTCTTGTTTATGAAGAAAAAAAGAGTGAAGCTATAATTTCTAAAAACGGGAAGGTTATTCAGGAAATATCTGCATTGCAGGAAAAGCTGATTAAATCAGTTGAGGATTTAGAAGCTGAAAGAATAAATTTTATAGGTATGCATTTTACAGGAAATAAATCTGCCACTAATGGAGAAGCAATTACTCTTAAAGAAATAGCTGCATCCATGGATAGCAAAAAGGGGCTTGCCATAACCAGACAGGGCGAGGAGTTAAAGTCTTTATTGCTTAAAGTCAGGGCAAAGCAGGAAAATAACTTCTCCATGCTTAAAGATAATATGGAGTATTTTGATATACTGATTTCCGGATTAAAAAACAGTTCATCAGTGAGATCAGGTTATGGCAGAGATGGCAAAGAAGACGAAAGGGTAATTAACCCTGTGCTTTTTAGTCAAAGAGCATAAAGGAGATTGTTATGACTTCAACATTTATGGGACTTGAAATAGGAAAAAGAGGGCTTTCAGCTCATCAGCAGGCTTTACATGTAACAGGACACAATATTTCCAATGCGGAAAACAAGGAGTATTCAAGGCAGCGTGTTGTTATTACTGCTGCTGATCCTATTTATATGCCAGCGTATAACAGGGCAAATTCACCGGGAAATATAGGCCAGGGCAGTGTGGTGTCCCTTGTTGAAAGAATAAGGGATCATTTTATTGATGATCGTATAGTTGCTGAAAAAAACACAATGGGTTACTGGAAAACAAAAGATGAATTTATCTATCAGATTGAATCTGTATATAATGAGCCTTCTGATCTATCTTTAAGAAGCAGACTTGATTCATTGTGGTCATCATGGCAGGAGCTTTCAAAATATCCAGAGGAGAGATCCACCAGAGAAGTGGTAAAGGAAAAGGCGCTCCATCTTTCCAATGAGGTTCAGAATATTTACAGGCAGCTTTACGAGCTGCGTGAAAATGCGAACAGGCAGGTTGCCCACAGGGTTGAGCAGATTAATCTTTACGCAAGGGAAATTCGTGATCTTAATGAAAGAATACAAAAAGCAGAGGCACTTGGGGATAGGCCAAATGATCTGCTTGATAAAAGGGACGCTTTTGTTGAAAAGCTCTCCACTATTGTTGATATATCAATTGGAAGAAGCGATGAGGATGAGCATATTGTTTATATTGGTGGAGAAAACCTTGTTCAGGGTAATATTTTTCGCCCTCTTAAAACTGTGAAAAATCCTGATAACCATGGAATGTATGATGTGCTTTGGAAGA
>CAYTLM010000070.1:0-10606 GCA_964438485.1 uncultured Leptospirales bacterium
GTATGCTTTCAACTCTTGGCATAACCCTTGCTACAGATGCCTATGGTCCAATTGCAGATAATGCAGGTGGAAATGCAGAAATGGCTGGTCTTGATCCTCAAGTCAGGGAAAGAACAGATGCTCTTGATATGCTTGGAAATACTACTGCTGCTACAGGTAAGGGTTTTGCAATCGGATCTGCTGCTTTAACAGCAATGGCTCTTCTTTCAGCTTACCTGGAAGAGATCAAGCTTTGGCTTGGTACTTTGGGTGGAACTGAAGGTTTTAGGGTTGGGTCAGTTACATTCTATTCAAAACTACCTGAAGGTATTGAAGGTGGTGTAAATGCAATAGTTGCTCAAAATGCAGAACTGGCTGACTTTGTAAGAGCATATGATCTTACAGTTATGAATCCTCTTGTTATTTGTGGTGTTTTTCTTGGAGCTGCAATGGCATATGTTTTCAGTGCCATGACAATGAAAGCTGTTGGCCGTGCAGCTGGCGCTATGGTTGCTGAGGTAAGACGCCAGTTTAAGGAAATCCCAGGAATTATGGAAGGAAAGGGAAAACCCGATTATGCAAAATGCGTTGAAATATCAACTGCTGGTGCTCAAAGAGAGATGATTCTTCCATCACTTCTAGCTATAATTGTGCCAATTATTACAGGCCTGGTGCTTGGTGTAGCTGGTGTTCTTGGACTTCTTGTTGGAGTTTTGACCACAGGTTTCTCACTTGCAGCATACCTCAATAATGCAGGTGGTGCATGGGACAATGGCAAGAAGTTTATTGAAAAAGGAAATCATGGCGGAAAGGGTTCAGAAGCTCACAAGGCTGGAATAACCGGTGATACCGTAGGGGATCCTTTTAAAGATACTACTGGTCCTTCTCTTAATATCCTTATTAAGCTTATGAGTATGGTATCAGTTGTATTTGCAGGGGTTGTTGTTAAGTTTTCTCCTGTAATAGGACATGCGCTTGGCTTTATAAAATAAGCCGGCTTTATTAGTATAGATTTATCAAAGGGGATACTGTAACAGGTATCTCCTTTTTTATTAATTTTAAAAAGTCAGGGAATAAATATAGAAATAAACAGGAAATTTATAATAAAAGCAGGGATTATGTCGATAATATAAAAGATATTCTGTTTTACTGATTAAATTTTAAATAATATTGTTGAGTATAATGAAAATTTTACTAAAAAAAATATTGTTTGTATCTCTTTTTATTCTTTGTCTATACTCAAATTCTATTGGTGAGTTGAGTAAGGGGCTTGATATTATTTTAAGCACACCAAAATTTAATTATGCTGCAAATGAAAATATAATATTAAATACACATATTAAAAATATTTCAGATTCGGTTATTACATTCTTTGTTTATGATTCACCGGAAAGAAATGATATTTATGACAGGCCCAGGGGGGATATTTCAGGTTTTACCACTTTTCAGCCAATTGCTTATGATATGCAGGGGCGAAATGCGGAGTTGATAGTCCCTTATATAATAGAGAAGGATAATATTGATGAAATTCTTTCATGGATGGTGCAACGGGAAATAAGGCTCGGTCCTGGTGAAACTTTTATAAGAACACAAAATCTTAAGAATATTTATAAGTTTGAAATAGATCGCGATTACAGAATAAAGCTTAATTTTTTCCCTGAGCTTGGTGTAAAAAAGGATTCATCAGCATTGATGAGCAGCAATGAAATTAAATTCCGCGTAGCCCGGGAAAAAGTTTATGTAGCAAATGAAAAGCCGGATATTTCATCAATATCCCTTACTCCTTCTGAGGTTGTTCTGTTAGTGCTTAATGCTGAATATGAAAACAGGTTTACAAGAGGCCTTAAATATATAGATATAGAAAAGTATATAAATTCCTATCCTGAGTTTATTCGTAGATACAATATGGCTGATGATTTCGGGAAAAAAATAATTGAAAAGGAATTTATCCGTTATTTAACATTAAAACGAAAGGATTACCTTTTAAGCTTTGAAGTCAGGAATGAAGAGTTCCTTGATTCCGGAACAGTTGCTTTTGTTGATGTTATTGCAGAAAGAAAAAATACTATAAAGAATGAAAGGTTCAGGTATAGATACAGACTTGAGAAAAATCGGCCTGAAGATAAAATATGGCTCCTTGCGGGCCTTGAAGCCAGTGTTACAAAGGATGTTAAAAGATGACAGAGATATTATCACAGGATGAGATTGATGCCTTGTTGACTGCAATATCCACAGGCGAGGTGGATACAGCAGACTACTCTTCAACAAAGGAACAGAAAAAAGTAAAGATCTATGATTTCAGGAGACCGGACAAGTTCTCCAAGGATCATATACGTACTTTGCAGATGATGCACGAGACCTTTGCCCGATTAACTACCACAGCTCTGTCAGCGCAGCTTAGAGCGCTTGTAGGCGTTCATGTGGCCTCTGTTGATCAGCTCACATATGAGGAATTCATCCGTTCCATTCCAAATCCTACAACTCTTGCTGTAATAAACATGGATCCGCTTAAAGGCTCTGCTGTTCTTGAAATTGACCCTTCTATTACTTTTACTATTATTGATAAACTTTTTGGCGGACTTGGTGAAGCCACAAAAATAAGCCGTGAGCTTACTGATATTGAGCTTTCTGTTATGGAAGGAATAATTGTGCGTATTCTTGGAAATCTCAGGGAGGCCTGGTCAAATGTAATAGATTTAAGACCCAGGCTTGGTAATATTGAAACAAATCCCCAGTTTGCGCAGATTGTACCACCTAATGACATGGTAGTTTTAATTACTCTGGAAACAAAGGTTGGCGAAGTTGAGGGAATGACAAACCTTTGTATTCCCTATATTTCAATTGAACCTATAATTTCAAAGCTCTCTGCCCAGTACATGTATTCAAGTATTAGAAAGGGCGCAACAGATGAAAACCTTTCAATTATTCAAAGCAGGCTTGAAAATGTTACACTCCCTGTTGTTGCTGAAATAGGTGCTGTTAATGTCAGCGTGCTGGAAGTGCTTGATTTAAGAAGAGGAGATGTTGTTAAACTTCCTGAAACAAAGCTTGGAGATGACATGGTTCTTACTATTGGAGGCAGAAGAAAATATAAATGCACTCCAGGGCTTGTTTCCAACAGGCTTGCTGTTAAGCTTGGTGAAAGAATTGAGGATATACCTGATGAGCTTTTAACATCAAGCAGAAGCGATGATGAATTTTAATTAGCAGGCTGGTTAATTTTTTTGTGCTTTTTTATTGTATATAATATTTTGAAAGTCTAAAGAAAGTATAAATATGAACATGAGTTTAGTAAGTCCCCTATGGGGGATTTAGGGGGTTATTTCCAGGGAAGCGATGATGAATTTTAATTAGCGGGCAAGTCTGTTTAGATAGGGCATTGGATTTACAAATTCCGTGCCTATTTTTATCTGATAGTAGCATATATACTGGGTTGTTTTTCCAGTTCTTCCAACATAGCCTATAATTTCACCTTTTGATATATCCTGTCCAACTTCAACTGCTGATCTTTGGCAATGGCTGTAGGATGTAACAAAGCCATATTTATGTTTTATGGAAACTGTAAGCCCCAGATTTGCATCCCATCTTATATCAGAAACTTTTCCTGGTGCAGTTGCTCTTATTTCAGTTCCAGGGAAAGCTTCAATATCTATTCCATGATGAAATTCAGTTTCAAATGTATATGGGGAGTTTCTGTATCCAAAGCGTGAAACTATATAGCCGTCTACAGGCCAGACTGATGGTGTGTTTTCTATTATTTTTTTTCTGTATTTTAAAAAGCCTTTAATTTTGGTTAAAACTTCTTTTGTTGTTTGCAACTCCTGCTTAACTTCTTCAATGTTTAGCAGTTCAATTGATGGTGTGTTTGCATCTGCATCTACTATGTCCAGGCCTGGATCGGGATTGTGCTGTCCTCCCTTTGCCCATAAAGAGTCGATATTGCTGTCTGGAGTAAGAGAGTAAAGATAGGTTATTTCAGGCTTGAATGTCTGAAAAATATTATGAAGCTTATTTATTTCTTCTTTAAATTTTTGTACCTGAAGCTTGGAATCATCACCATCTCTTTTTAAAATAGAAACTTCTTTCACTGTTGATGAATGATTGATTATTAAGACTGAAGTAACAGTAACTGTTGTTATTATTATAATTATCAATGCTGAAATAGCAAATTTGGATATATGAAAGTTCAGAATTTTTTTTTCTGAATGGGGAATAAACATGACAGTGATTCTTTCCTGTCCTTTTAAAACAAAATTATTCCATCTGTTTTTTGTTTTTTCCCGAAATCCGTCAAAATGATCTGAAAAAAACTGCCAAATATTTTGCTGCAAATCATTAAGATTGGAATCTCTAAAAGGATTTATTTTCATAATATAATTAACTATTCGCTTTTTTTTATTGTAGTTTTAATGAGTATGTTTTTTGTGAAAATAATTATTAACACGCTATATATTATCGGTAAATTATTGTCAAGTTTATATTAATTTTTAAATTAATGTACAGTTTTAAGCCCTTCCGGGCTTAAAACAAAAAACAGAATTTTATTTATCTCTATTAGTATGGCCACATAATACTTTTTTCAACTTCACTTGCAGATGCTTTACCGGCAAGTATTTCAACGAGTTTTAAAGCAAAGGGAATTGCTGTGCCAGCACCGCGGCTTGTAATAATGTTACCATCAGCAACAACAGGCTCAGGCTGAAAAAATGCATTTTTAATATCATCTTCAAATCCTGGATAGCAGGTAAATTTTTTTCCATCCAGTACTCCTGCTTCAGCAAGCACAATGGGTGCAGCACAGATGGCAGCAGCTATTCCTTTATTTTTGTTGATTAACTGTATAAGTGAAATTATTCTTTTGTCATCTTTAAGATTGTTTGTTCCAGGCATACCGCCAGGGAGTACTATTGCATCATATTTATCATTTTCCTTTAATGTAGTGTCCGCTGTTATTTTGATGCTGTGTGAACCCTTAACCGGATTTTCAGAAACTGCAGCAGTGACAATATTTAATCCTGCTCTGCGAAGAAGATCTATTATAGTTATTGCTTCCATTTCTTCAAAGCCAGGTGCAAGTGGCATAAGTATTTTCATTTTAATAATTCTCCTTTAGTCCAGTTTTAATGGAGCTCCCGATTCTTTAACTCCTGCAAGTTTATTTTTAAGTTCAGTTTCAAGTTTTTCCATCTCAAGTTCAGCTTCTTTTCTTTTTATGCTTCCTTCAGTCTGAATTTTTATTGTTTCTTCAATTGTTGAAATAAGATCTTCATGAACTTTTTTTAATGTTTCGATTTCAACTATACCTTTTTCAGACTCTTTTGCTATTTCAATGCTGCTCTCTTTTAGTAATTCTGAATTCTTGGTTAGGAGTTCATTTGTTGTTGCTGATACTGCTTTCTGGAGTTCCAGAGCTTTTTTCTGTCTAAAAAGGCTTATGGCAATAATTATCTGGTTTTTCCAAAGCGGTATGGTGTTTAAAATTGAGCTTTGAATTTTTTCTATAAGCAGCTGGTCATTGTTTTGAATAAGCCTTATCTGAGGCATTGACTGAATTGATATTGTTCTGCTTAATCTCAGGTCGTGTATTTTCTTTTCAAATCTGTTTATCATTTGAGAAAGATCCTGAACTTTTTGTGAATCCAGGGGATCTCCGGAATCCTTGGCCTTTTGTTTCATTTCAGGCAGTACATTATCATGGAGATCCCTCAATTTGATCTCTCCTGCAAGTATGTAAAGATCCAGGTCAACAATGTATTCGCTGTTTTTTTCAAAGAGTGCATCAAGAAGGGTTACATCTTTTAAAAGCTGCATTTTGGCATCAACAAGTTCATCAGTAATTGTTTCAATGTGATGTTCTATGGACTGGTATTTGGCAATAAAGCGGCTTGTTCCTGCTACAAAGTTTCCAATAAAGGGTACTTTGGACATAAAGCTTCCTTTTGTGAGGGAGTCAACATCCAGTTTTTTTACTGTAAGCATTAAATCTGTAAGGGTTTCACCAGCATGGCCTGCATCTTTTGCTTTTACCTGATTGAGCAGGGAGTCAGCAAAGTCGGCTAATTTGGATTGCACTCCTGAACCATATTGTATTATTCCCTGTGAATCTGTAATAACAATTTCGTTCTTGATGTCTTCAACTCTCTTTTTTTGATCATCGTTTAAAGTTGTTAATGCAGGTTCTTTTATGGTTACCTCTATTTCTGAACTCATTGTTTTCTCCTTTTTATTTTGGTTTATGCTTCAAGTTTCATTGTTTTTTCAAGGACACTTATTTCTACAGACAGATCAAGAAGATCATCCTCAAGCAGGTTGTTAAGCTGCTTTTTGTATGTTTCATTTATGGAATAAAGCACTGTTTCTACATTTTCTATTGCTTTTTCTACTTCTTCTGATTTTTCTTTTTTAGAGCATAGTTCTGTGTAGCGATTTACAATCTTTTCTGTAGTGACCAGATAATAATTAAGGAAAGGCTTTGCTTTTTTTAAATCTTCCGGATATTTTCGCAGGTGTTCCAGAATATCAAAACCTGTTGTACATATTTCTTTTATTTTTGCAGCTGATTCATTGTTTTTTATCATAACTGTGCTGTTTCTGATTTGTTTAAGTTTTTGAAAACCACCCTTTATTACTTCTTCTATATCAGGGTTTTTAACAGTTTTTGTGTCAGGGGTCTTGTTTTTATTGGTAATGTATTTTTTGCTAATATGCTTTATTAATCTGTAAGTGAGAAAATAAACAAGACATGCTATAAGAAAGGAGAGAAATCCGCTTATCATTTCTTTCAAATAAATGAAAATAACTGTTCCTGCAATAAGCGAAAGAAGAAATCTGATTATCATGAAAAACTCCCTGGATTGTATAAATATATTATATAAAATAATATGAGAAAAGCAATAGAATTAATGATGGAATATAAAAAAATTATTCCATCATGCACTATTGTAGAGAATATATTAAAGAGTTATTCTATTGTGTCAAGAAGTGTTTTAAGCAGATTTGCAGCTTCTGAAAAAAGTTCATCCAGGTCTTGCATTTCCTCTGAAGTAAAATTGGAAAGTACATGGTCTGATACGCTGATGTGGGGATTCTGCGACCTTCCTATTCCAAAGCGGATTCTGTGGAAATCGGCAGATCCTGTTTCTGCCATAATCGATCGTATGCCATTGTGTCCCTTGTGTCCCCCTGAGTATTTCAGCCTGATCTGCCCAAATGGAAGTTCCAGATCATCATGTACAACAATAAGGCTGGATGGCTGGGAATTGTAAAATTTTAGCCCCTTTAGAACTGCTGATCCGCTGTTGTTCATGTATGTTTGCGGAAACATCAAGAGCACATCTTTTCCCTGGATTTTTCCTGTTCCTGTTTCACTGTTGAAATTTTTTTTATTTACAGGAATCCCCTCTTTTGAAGATATAAATTCTCCTGTCATAAAGCCTATATTATGTCTTGTTTTATTATATTTTTTTCCTGGATTTCCTAAAAAAGCTATAATTATCATTTTAGTAAAAACTCCGGAAGGGCCTAGTTTAATTCAAGTTTGTTAAGGGCATCATTAAGGGAGTCGAAGATCTTGATTCGTTTATCCAGACCTGTAATTTTAAACATTTGCATAATATCGTCATTTACATTTATGAGAGCAAAGTGGTTGTTGTTTTTTTCAGATTTAGTAAAATAGACAACAATTATTCCCAGAGAGGAGCTGTCTATAAAGGTGAGATCTGCAAGGTCTATAATTATATCGGATTTATTTTCAACGTGTCTGCTTAATTGAATTTCAAAGGGAGATATGTTTTCAACAGAGAGCGTTCCTTTTACTCTCATGAGTATATAATTATCTTTTATTTCTGCAATTACTTTCATTTTGATTCCCATAGTAGATAATTGTATTATAATATTTTTATTATCGTCAATTGTTTATTTTTTAGAATGCTAATTTTTTCACTGTTTAAGGCAAGATGTGATAAATTATATATTTTTATATTTATAGTTAGCTTGCTTTAATTTGTTTTTAAACTTTATTCGCTAATATCAGATCTGATCAGAACTTCCTGTCAAGATAATTAAAACCGGGTGAAAATAAAGACCTAATAATAAAGTTGACAACCAGAATTATAATTCTAACCTGACTTTGTAAAATTATTAATATCTTTAACAGGTAAAACTATGCCAAGAGCAAAAATCTGGGGCTTTATGGCCACTGTATTATCATTCAGTATTTTTATATTTTTTATATACTCTGTTTTTTATTTAAACTATGATGATTTAAAAGTTTTTAATAATGTTAATCTAAGTGAATTAAACAATCTGACCTACTATTCAGTAGCAGCGCCTTTACTTTTTGTAGCTTTATCAGTAATTGGCACAGGTTTCTGGATAGGCTGGACTATTCTTACTATAAAGGTGGTACCTCCAATGCCTGAGATCGTTGAAAAAAAAGATAATTCGAAAATTAAAGCATTTCTGCTATGTATCTCTATGGCTGCACTTGCATGTGCGCTAATTTATGGGGTTTATATCCGGAATTTCTGGGCTCTTGCAGTCCCTGCGCTTGTAATAGCTGCTGTTGTTCTTGGTGCGGTTTTTTGGGTTGGTTTAGCAATAATTACAACAAGAACCACTCTCCCTGTTAATAACAAATAAGAATTATTAAAGCGATTTAATGAAAGTTTTAATTCTTGGTTACAGGGGTAATCCCTATTGTGGCGGTCAGGGTATTTATATATATAATCTGTCAAAGGAGTTGGCACGTCTTGGTGTTGAGGTTGATGTTATGGTTGGACCTCCATATCCTGACCCTCTTGAAGAGTGGGCAACTGTGCATAAGATTGAAAACCTCAATATCTGGTCAATCAAAACCAGGGATATTCCCCTTGAAAAACTTAAACGAATCCTTTCTCCATGGAATTTCATAGACTTTGTAATGACACGGCTTCACTTTTTTTATGAAATGGAGACTTTCAGCTTTCGTTCATTTTTTGCTTTAAAAAAAATTCTTAAAACTAAACGCTATGACATAATACACGACATTCAGTCCCTTGGCTGGGGTACAATTCCCATGAAGGGCTATGGCATACCTATAGTTACAACTGTGCATCATCCTTTGACAAAGGACAGGGAAGCTGACCTTGTTAATAATTTTGGATTATGGGATAAAATTACCACTATTCTTTTTTATCCTCTTGTTATGCAGGCTTTTGTTATAAGAAAAATTGACAGGGTTATAACTTCTTTTAAGGAAGGGGTTGACGAGCTTTATAATGCCTTTAAGGTCAGGAAGGATAAAGTTTCTGTTGTTTATAATGGAATGGATATAGATTTGTTCCAAAACACAGGTGAGAAGAGGGAGGAGAATGCCCTTCTTTTTGTTGGCAATACAGAGGATAGTAAAAAGGGGCTGGTTTATCTTCTTGAGGCTATAAAGCTTCTTCCGGAAAATGTGACATTAACAATAGTTGATGATGGTCCTCCTAAAAAACTTACAGCCTGGGATATGATTAAAAAAATGGGGCTGGAGAGCAGGGTTTCCTTTACAGGTAAACTCAGCTATGAAGATCTTGTCAGTATGTACAGCAGAAAAACCATGCTTGTAATGTCATCCCTTTTTGAGGGTTTTGGACTGCCTGCTGTTGAAGCAATGTCCTGTAAAACTCCTGTAGTTTCTACAACCTCTGGTGCTCTTAAAGAGGTTGTATCTGAAGAGTGTGGAATCCTTGTTCCACCAGGGGATCCAGTTGCTCTTAAAAATGGAATTGAAAAGCTTCTTGCTGATAAAAAACTTATGGAAACTATGGGTGAAAAGGGACGCAAATGGGCAGTGGATAATTTTTCCTGGCCTGTTGCTGCAAAAAATACCCTTGATGTTTATAAGCAGGTTGTGGCGGAATACAGGAGAAGCTAATGAGAATTTGTCTCTTAACATACAGAGGAAATCCCTTTTGCGGGGGGCAGGGAATTTATACAATGTATATTGCAAGGGAACTTGTAAAGCTGGGCCATGAGGTACATGTTATACAGGGGCCTCCCTATTTCCCGGAGATGGAAGGTGTTCACATGCACTATGTGAGCAATCATAATTTTTTTAATAATAAAAAGAATTATATTAAACCGCATAAGCCCTTTGCAGCTTTGGAGCCGCTTAATTTATATGAATTTACAGCTTCAAAATTCGGGATTTTTCCTGAAATAGAAACTTTTTCATTCAGGGCTTTTTTGAAGCTCAAGGAGCTTTTGAAAAAATATAAATTTGATATTATACATGACAACCAGAATTTAGGCTATGGTTTTCTTCTTATAAAAAATTTTGGCATACCCTTTATTTCAACAATTCATCATCCCCTTAATATAGACAGGGCAACCTGGTTTGAATATCCATCTGACTTTCTTTTAAAGGTTAAGCGTGTGCTTTATTATCCCCTTGTTATGCAGGGCATTGTTGCAAGGCGCATGGATCATATAATTACAGTGTCCCACGATTCAGCTAAAGAAATAACTAAGGCTTTTAAGGTTTGTCCTGAAAAAATGAGCGTTGTTTATAATGGCCTTGATACTGGAATTTTTCGCCCTGTGAAAGGGATTAAGAAAAAGAAGAACAGCCTCCTTTTTGTAGGGAATGTTGAGGACAGGAAAA
>CAYTLM010000071.1:0-10559 GCA_964438485.1 uncultured Leptospirales bacterium
TCTGATCTTTTGAAAGAACGTCCCCATTATAAAGCCACACCTTAACGCCTATCAGACCAAAAGTTGTAAGAGATTCTGCAAAACCATAATCAATATCAGCTCTTAAAGTATGAAGGGGTACACGTCCGTCTTTATAGATTTCTGTACGAGCCATTTCCGCATTATTAAGCCTGCCTGATATAATAACCTTGATTCCCAAAGTTCCGCTTCTCATTGCATTTGTTATTGCCTGCTTAACAGCTCTTCTATATGGAAACCTGTTCTCAACCTGAGCAGCGATCTGTTCAGCTATTAATTTTGAATTTCTTTCAGGCTTTTTAACTTCAATAATATTTATATATACAGTTTTTGTAGCAATTTTTTGAAGCTGATTTTTCAGTTCTTCTATATCAGCCCCTTTTTTTCCTATAAGTACGCCGGGTCTTGCGGCATTGATATTTACATTCACTCTATCAGGGAATCTTTCAATACTAACTCTGGCTATACCAGCGCTCTTTTTCTCTTTTTCAATATAGTTTTTGATTTTAAGATCCTCATGAATATTCCTGGAATATTCTTTTTTTTCACCGTACCAGATTGAATCCCAAGTGCGGTTAATTTTTAATCTTATTCCTACTGGATTTACCTTTTGACCCATCTGCTATTCCCTTTATTCCTCAATTAATTTTCATCAGACAATATTACTGTAATAGTGCTTGTTCTTTTTTTAATTCTTCCAGCCCGTCCTCTTGCCCTTGGCATAAATCTTTTAAGAGTAGGACCTTCATCAACCGCTATTTTTTTTATGAACAATGCTTCTTCAATTATATCAGGATTATGATATTTTGCATTAGCTCCTGCAGAATACAAGGTTTTAAGAACTAGCCTGGCCCCTTTTTGAGGCATAAACTTCAGAACATCAATGGCTTCAGGAAGGGAGTAACCCTTTATCTCATTTGTAACAAGCCTTACTTTTGATGCTGAAATTCTGTTATATTTGGATATGGCTGATGCTTCCATTATTATTCCTCTTTAATTTTTCTTCTTTGCCACTCGATCATCTTTGCTTGTGTGGCCCCTGTATGTCCTTGTTGGAGAAAACTCGCCCAGTTTATGTCCTATCATATTTTCTGTAACATAAACAGGTATAAAAGTTTTTCCATTATGAACCATAAGCGTATGACCTATCATTTCAGGAAAAACAGTAGACCTTCTTGACCAGGTTTTAACAGCCTTTTTGCTGTTACTTAGATTCATCCCTTCAATTTTTTTAAATAGCTTGGGATCTATATATGGTCCTTTTTTAACCGATCTTGCCATACTAGCCCTTCCTTCTTGTTATAATATATTTATCACTATACTTATGTTTTTTCCTGGTTTTATAGCCCTTGCTTGGCACACCTGTAGGTGAAACAGGATGACGCCCACCTGCAGATTTACCCTCTCCACCACCAAGAGGGTGGTCTACCGGGTTCATTGCAACTCCTCTTACCTTTGGACGTTTATTCATCCATCTGGAACGGCCAGCCTTACCAATTGTTAAATTACTGTGATCCTTATTCCCCACTTCACCAAGTGTTGAATAACACTCTTTGTGTATCTTTCTTATTTCCCCTGAAGGAAGCTTAACAAGACAGTAGTCGCCCTCTTTAGCAGCAAGCACAGCAGATGTACCAGCAGACCTTACCAGTTGTCCACCCTTGCCTTTATGCAGCTCAATGTTATATATGCTTGAACCCAGGGGTATATTTTTTAGAGGAAGTGCATTCCCTGCTTTGATCTCCACTTTTTCACCTGCTTCAATTTTGTCACCAACTTTAATTGAATTAGGGGCAATTATATATCTTTTTTCACCATCCACATAGCTTATAAGAGCAATGTTTGCGGATCTGTTAGGATCATATTCAATAGTCGTTACTTTCCCTGGAATACCAAACTTATCCCGCTTAAAATCAATAATACGCAATTTTCTTTTATGACCACCGCCTCTTCTTCTAACTGAAATCTGACCTTTGAAGCCCCTCCCTGAATCACCTGTTTTCCCTACAGTGAGGGGTTTATAGGGTGCTTCTGTAGTAATTTCAGCTTTATCAAGTACTGTTTTGTACCTGAGAGTTGACGTTGCTGGTCTGTATTTTTTTATACCCATTTTCTATTACCTTCTTGGAATAACTTGTGAGCTATTGCCCATCAAAGATTTCAATTTTTTGGCCGGCAGTTAATGTAATAATAGCTTTTTTCCAGGCAGATCTTTTACCAACATGGAATCTTAGCCTTCTATTTTTACCCCTGACGTTCATTATATTCACTTTTTCAGCATCTACTTCAAAAAGATCCTTAATAGCCTTTTTTATCATATGCTTATTAGCCTTTTTAGACACCTCAAAAACATATTTATTCTCTTCCATCAACCCGGTTGTTTTCTCTGAAATAACAGGTCTGATAATTATATCATTCGAATTCATTTTACTTCACCTTGGCAAATTTTTCATTTATCTGATTCACTGCACTTTCTGTAATTATCAGCTCTTTAGAATAAAAAATGTCCCTTCCTGACATTCGGGCAACATTATTATACCTGAACCAGGGCACATTCCTTATAGCCCTCTTTAGCAATAAATCTTCTCCATCAGCCTTGCCTGAAACAATTACAGCCTTTGTTACAGAAAGCGCCTTCCCTATATCAGCTATTTCCTTTGACTTGCCGCTTACTGTAAAATCTTCTACTACCTTAACTGCGCCCTCTTTTGCCTTAATTGAAAGAATGGAAATAAAAGCCGCTCTTTTAATTTTCCTGGGAAGCTGTATTGAATAATCGCGTGGACTGGGAGCAAATATAGTGCCACCACCCTTCCACAATGGAGACCTGATGCTGCCAGCTCTTGCCCTTCCTGTTCCCTTTTGTCTCCAGGGCTTGGCACCCCCACCTCTTACCTCAGCACGCTCTTTAGCAGAATGAGTACCCTGTCTTAAATTAGCGTTTGCTGCTTTAACATACTCATAAACAAGCACGTCATTTATTTCAGAACCAAAAATTTCATCAGAAAGCTCCACTTCCCCAATCTTGGTCCCATCTATAGAATATTTATCTACCTTCATCTCAATCCCCTACTTTCCAGTCACTTTTATCAAAGAGTGTTTTCTTCCTGGAATAGCTCCAGATATCAAAACAATATTTTTATCCTGAAGTATTTTAACTATTTTCAGATTTTTCACAGTAACCTTTTGGTTTCCAAAACGACCAGGCATTTTTTTCCCTTTCCAGATTTCACCAGGATCCGCACATGCTCCAACTGAACCTGGCGCACGGTGGAAATGCGACCCGTGTGTTGCGCGACCACCGCCAAAACCATGTCTCTTTATAACACCGGAAAAACCATGACCCTTGGAAATGCCTGTTACATGAACTATATCATCTTCCTGAAAAATGCTGCAATCCAGGTGAGCCCCAACTTCAATAGAAGTGTCAAACTCTTCAACTTCTGCCATATATCTCTTAGGGGTAATATTTTTCTTTTTCAGATCTTCTGCAATAGGCTTTGTAACTCTTTTTTCCTTCTGGTCACAAAACCCGAGCTTCAAAGCACTATACCCATCTTTTTCAATATTTTTTTTCTGTATCACTACACAAGGACCCAATTCACAGGCTGTTACAGGCACAACTGTACCATCCTCTTTTGTAAACTGCGTCATACCTATTTTTCTACCCAATAGTGCCTTTTTCATCACCTTAACCTACTCATCGTAATTAATTCTTTCTTACACAGATCGCTATAAAGATCCTCCAGCGTTCAGGATCTTCTTTCAATTTTTCCAAAAATATCTATAGCTTAGGACTTAATATCTACGGAAACACCGGCTGGCAGTTCAAGCTTCATCAAAGCTTCTACTGTATCAGAATTCGGGTCAATAATATCAATCAACCTTTTATGAGTTCTAATCTCAAACTGTTCCCTTGCTGTTTTATTAACATGCGGTGATCTTAAAACACAAAATTTCTCAATTTTAGTTGGAAGTGGGATCGGTCCTGCTATTTTCGCACCACTGCGATTAGTTGTGCTTACAATTTTTTCAGCTGACTGATCCAGTAGTTTTGTGTCATACGATCTCAACTTTACCCTTATTCGCTGTCCTGTTAGCTTTGCCACTTCTTTTCACCTTACGCATTATTTAGATAACAATTGTCAGGTTTTGATGCCTGACAATTATCTGACTTATATCAATCTGATTTATTCAATAACCTTTACTACTACGCCAGCTCCAACTGTTCTTCCACCTTCACGAATTGCAAATCTAAGCTCTTCTTCCAAAGCAACCGGTGTAATAAGGGTAACAACCATTTCAATATCATCACCAGGCATAACCATTTCAACACCCGCTGGAAGCTCGATTGTTCCTGTTACGTCAGTTGTTCTCATATAGAACTGTGGACGATAGTTAGAGAAGAATGGAGTGTGTCTTCCACCTTCTTCTTTTTTAAGGATATAAACCCTTCCTGAAAACTTGGTATGTGGCTTAATAGAACCTGGCTTGGCAAGAACCTGACCTCTTTCAACATCTTCTTTAGCTACACCTCTAAGAAGACAGCCAACATTATCACCTGCCCTACCTTCGTCCAGAATTTTTCTAAACATTTCAACACCGGTACAAACAGACTTTCTTGTTTCAGTAAAACCTATTATTTCAACCTCTTCACCGGTTTTTACAATACCCCTTTCAATCCTGCCAGTAACAACAGTTCCCCTTCCTGTAATAGAGAACACGTCCTCTATTGGCATAAGAAAAGGCTTGTCTGTTGCACGCTGAGGCTCAGCAACATAGGAGTCAAGAGCTTCGCCAAGCTTTATAACTGACTGAAACCACTCATCATCCTTATTCCCTGCATCTGCTGCTTCAAGTGCTCTAAGAGCTGAACCAGCTATAACAGGCACATCGTCTCCTGGGAAATCATTGCTGGAAAGAAGCTCTCTTATCTCCATTTCAACAAGCTCTACCATTTCAGCTCTATCAGCAAGGTCAAGCATATCAACTTTATTGAGAAAAACAAGAATCTGAGGAACGTTTACCTGGTGAGCAAGAAGAACGTGCTCTCTTGTTTGAGGCATTGCTCCGTCAGTTGAAGCAACTACAAGAATTGCTGCATCCATCTGCGCAGCACCAGTAATCATATTCTTGATGTAGTCAGCGTGTCCTGGACAGTCAACGTGAGCATAGTGCCTGTTTGGAGTTTCATATTCCTGATGAGAAGTAGCAATTGTTATACCTCTCTGTTTTTCCTCAGGTGCATTATCAATTTCATCAAAGTTCATAGACTTACCTGTTCCGTAAGCTGTATGAAATACCTTTGTTATCGCTGTTGTCAAAGTAGTTTTACCGTGGTCAATATGACCTATAGTTCCCACGTTAATATGCGGTTTAGTCCTTTCAAATTTTGACTTTGCCATTAGAATTCTCCTTACCTATTTTAATGTTTTCATATAATTACTTTATATCAAATAAATCATGCAACAAAAAAATTGCATTGCATTTACATACGACACCCGCAACTTTTTAGAAAGCAAGTTTTTGAAATAAAAAAAAACTTGTTATTCTGTCAAGCAAATTAATCAAAAACAGCCTGTAATCTTAAAAATATTTAAAACTACCCTGCTTTTCAACAAAAAAGAGATATTTCAATAGAAATCTCATTTTATTACTAATGGACAGAATCTAAAACATTGCTTTATTTTGTAAAACAAAAAATCTTTTTTCTAATAAATTAATCCGCTTATTCGTCCAATTATCCTGTTCATTACGGTTTCAGGGACATTCTCATAATGAGAATACTGAAGATTCTGTGTAGCCCTGCCCTGGCTCATTGATCTTATAGCAGTTGCATAGCCAAAGGTCTCTGAAAGAGGTATAAGAGCATCAATTACCTTTAAATCCCCTCTAAAATCAATATTTTCAATTTTGCCCCTTCTTGAATTTAAATCACTTATTATATCACCAGTGTACTCATCTGGACAAACAATTTCAAGCTTCATTATAGGCTCCATTAAGGTTGGTGCAGCCTTTTTGGATGCTTCTTTAAAAGCCATATTTGCCGCAATTCTATAGCCCATTTCTGTTGATTTTAATTCATTATAATCTGCCTTGAGCAATGAAACCTCAACATCTTCCATTTTATACCCGGCAAGCACCCCACCCTGCATGGAATCAGAAAAACCAGCTTCAATTTCCTTTATAAAATGAACCGGCAAATCCGATTCTGTTAACCTGTTAACAAAAACAAGACCCTTTCCTTTTCCAGCAGGAGCAACAGATATTTTAACATGACCATAGTTGTCCCTGCCACCTATCTGCTTGTCATAAGACTCCTCTGCAACAGCTTCAGATGTAACTGTTTCCTTATAGGTCACTTGCGGCTTGCCCACATTGGCAGGAGTGTTAAACTCCCTGAGCAAACGATCTACAATTATATCAAGATGCAACTCCCCCATTCCTGATATTATCAGCTGTCCTGTATCAGGGCTTACATTTGACCTGAAAGTGGGATCCTCGTCAATAAGACGGGAAAGTGCAATATTAAGCTTCTCCTCATCAGCTTTGGACTTCAGCTCTATTGCAACCGATATTACAGGTTCGGGAAAATCAATTTTTTCAAGAAGAATTGGTGAATCAGGTGCACACATGGTATCACCCGTTCTTCCACTTCTAAGACCCACAGCAGCAATAATCTCTCCAGTGTATACAGAATCAACCTCTTCCCTGTGATTTGCATGCATCTTTAAAAATCTGTTTATTCTTTCCTTTTTGCCAGTGCTGGCATTGAGGAACTGATCCCCTGCCTTTCCAGTCCCGGAATAAACACGCATATATGAAAGCTTACCAACATGCTGGTCAGTCATTATCTTAAACAAGAGAGCACAAAAAGGCTCCTTGTCATCAGCCTGGCGCATTATGATTTTTTCTGCTTCATGAATATCATGTCCTTCAACAGCAGGAATATCCTTTGGAGAAGCTAAATAATCAACAACAGCATCAAGGACAGCCTGCACCCCCTTGTTTTTAAGTGCAGATCCGCACAATACAGGGAAAATCCTGTTTGCAATTACGCCCTTCCTTATTGCCTCTTTTATTTCAGATTCTTCAGGCTCCTGGCCTTCTAAAAATTTTTCCATTATCCGATCATCACAATCAGAGAGCTTTTCTATAAGCTGCTCTCTCATCTCTGCTGCCTTGTCAGCATATTCCTGGGGAATTTCTGAAGTTATGAACTCCTTGCCATCAACATCATCCCAAAGAAGTGTTTTCATCTGAACAAGATCAACAACACCCTTAAAGTTCGACTCTGCACCAACAGGCAGATGAAGAGGGAGAGGCTCGGCAAACAAACGATCCCTTATCATTTCAATGCAGCGGCTGTAATGCGCCCCTACTCTGTCCATCTTGTTTATAAAACAGATGCGGGGAACCTTATACTTATTTGCCTGACGCCATACAGTTTCACTCTGAGGCTCAACACCAGCAACACCATCAAAAACAGCAATAGCAGAATCGAGAACCCTTAAACTTCTTTCAACTTCAATTGTAAAATCCACATGTCCGGGAGTATCAATAATATTTATTATTGTATTATTCCACACACAGGTTGTTGCAGCTGCAGTTATTGAAATACCGCGCTCCTTTTCCTGTACCATCCAGTCCATTTCAGCATTGCCATCATGAACCTCACCCATTTTATGGGTTTTCCCGGTATAATAAAGAATTCTTTCAGTAAGGGTTGTTTTACCAGCGTCTATATGCGCCATAATCCCTATGTTTCTGGTTCTCCCTATTGGTAATTTTCTCGACATCCTATAGCCTTATTAATGATTTTACTATACTGATAAAACACCAAATACCAGGCGTAACCCTGGTATTTGGCAGACAAAAAACTTATGTTAAATATTACCACTTATAATGTGCGAAAGCCTTGTTTGCCTCTGCCATTTTATGAGTCTCTTCCTTTTTCTTTATAGTTGCACCTGTATTGTTATATGCATCCATAAGCTCTCCTGCCAGACGCTCATACATGGTTTTTTCAGATCTGTTTCTTGAATAATTTATTATCCACCTGATACCAAGGGCCTGCCGTCTTTCGGGTCTTACTTCAATAGGAACCTGATATGTAGCTCCACCAACCCGTCTTGATTTTACCTCAACAAGGGGCTTTGCATTTTCCAGACTCTGAATAAACACCTCAACAGGATCCTTTTGAGATTTTTGTTCAATTATTTCCATTGCCTTATAAAAAATTGTTTCTGAAACACCTTTTTTGCCTTCAAGCATCATACAGCTTACAAACTTTGATACCAGTTTACTTCCAAATTTAGGGTCTGGCAATACTTCCCTTTTTACAGGTCTCCTTCTGCGCATAAATATATCCTCTTTAAAAGTTCAATTATTAAATTTTACAGCTTAAGCTTTTGGCCTTTTGGCTCCATACTTGGAACGGCTCTTTTTCCTATTGGCTACGCCAAGTGAATCCAGGGTACCCCTGACAATATGATACCTCACACCAGGAAGGTCCTTTACTCTCCCTCCGCGAATAAGAACTGCTGAGTGCTCCTGCAAGTTGTGGCCAATACCTGATATATATGCTGTTACTTCTATGCCGTTTGTAAGCCTTACCCTTGCTACTTTTCTTAAAGCAGAGTTAGGTTTTTTAGGAGTAAAGGTCATAACCCTTGTGCAAACTCCTCTTTTTTGAGGACACTCCTTTAATGCTGGAGACTTGGAACTTTTAGATTTATGATCCCGCCCCTTTCTTATTAACTGATTAATTGTTGGCATTTGAACCCCTTACTTCATATCCTAAAATTTTTATAATATCTTCAAATTTACTTTGAAAAAACTTCACATGCATAATTTATTTTATCCTTAATTCAGGCCTGTTTTTGTCAAGCAAATATTAGAATTGAATCAGTTTTCAATTCCATTTTCAACGCTTTTCTCATCAACAGCTGCCTCTTCCGGAAGATCAACAACCTGAAGAGCTTCCTCTGCTCCTGCAACAACTCCGTCAAGATCTCCCTCTACTTCCTGATAAACATCAATATTTTCGTAAATTCTGGCTCCTGTACCTGCTGGTATAAGGTGTCCAATAATTACATTCTCCTTTAATCCGCGTAAATGGTCAACCTTTCCTTTTATTGCCGCATCTGTAAGAACACGCGTGGTTTCCTGAAAAGATGCAGCTGAGATAAAGGACTCAGTATTAAGAGCTGCCTTTGTAATACCCATAAGTACAGGCATTGCTGAAGCAGCTTTACCTCCCTCGGAAATTACTCTTTCATTCTCTTCTATAAAATCAAACTTATCAACAACCTGCTCTATTACAAAGTTTGAATCACCCTGATCTGTTAACCTTACCTTTCTTAGCATTTGCCTTACAATAACTTCAATATGCTTGTCATTGATTGCTACACCCTGCAGCCTGTAAACAGCCTGCACTTCATTAACAAGAAACTTCTGAAGTTCTCTGGGACCCTTGATTTTAAGAATTTCATGGGGATCTACAGGGCCATCATCAATTTTTTCACCCTTGGCAATCCAGTCTTTATCCTGAACCCGCAGGAATTTTGAAACAGGAATTGAATATTCCTTAACTGTTTCATCCTCAGACGTAACAATTATCTTTCTTTTATTCTTAACAGTATCACCAATTGTAACATGCCCATCTATAGCTGAAAGTGTTGCAGCATCCCTGGGTGTGCGCGCTTCAAAGAGTTCAGCAACCCTGGGCAGACCACCTGTAATATCCTTGGTCTTTTCAGCACCCCTTGGTATTTTAGCAAGAACAATACCTGCCTCAACCATATCCCCATCATGAACCATAAGGTTAGCGCCCTTTGGCAAAAGATAGGTAGTGGGCTCAGCTCCTGTTCCATAGATATTAACGCTTGGCTGAAGCTTCTCGGTTTTATACTCAACAATTACCCGTTTTTTAACCCCGGAAACAGAGTCTTCGTCCTCAAGCAAACTTTTATTTAGCTCTACATCAACAAATTCCACCCTTCCTGTTATTTCCGTAAGAATAGGCTCAAACCATGGATCAAATTGAGCAATTATTTCATTTGAAGCATAGGGCCTTTGTACAGGCTCATAGGTTCCGCTCTTTTTATCAAACTCCAAATCAGCAATTATCTCTGTTCCTACATTGATAGGAATAGAATAGGGGTCACCAAGAATATAGGCTTTTTTCTTCTCTATTTTGAGAAACCCTGTATTGGAAGCCTCATACTCCTCTCCAGCCTGGGATGTACCAAATATCTTGCCAGCATAAACCTTTTCACCATCATTAACAGCGAACTCTGACTTGGCCTTAATATCAATATCAGCAATAATTCTTTGTACAATAAGATATCCTCTTCGTACAGTAATTATTTTATCCCCTTCAGTCTGAATCATTTTAGATGTAATATCCTTAATAAAAACAGGATAGGTTAGTTTGATTTCACTCTCTTCAACAGCTGTAGATGCTACCCCGCCAATATGGAAGGTACGCATTGTAAGCTGTGTTCCAGGCTGTCCAATTGATTGTGCAGCAATAATTC
>CAYTLM010000072.1:0-10480 GCA_964438485.1 uncultured Leptospirales bacterium
GATTCAGCATAATCTTTGCAGGTGCACAAAAGAATATAGGCCCTGCAGGTGTTACAATTGTAATAATCGACAAAGAGCTTTACAAAAGGATTCCTGAAAACCTCCCATCCATGCTCGATTTCAGGACACACTCATCTAGCAAATCTCTTTTTAATACACCCCCCACCTATTCCATCTATATGGCAGGCCTTGTTTTTAAATGGCTGGATAAAAATGGAGGAGTTGAGGCAATGGGGCAGATCAACAAACAGAAAGCTTCCAGGCTTTATGACTTTATTGACAACTCCAGTCTTTTCATGGGAAATGTGGATAAGAAGTTTCGCTCCATGATGAATGTTACCTTTTCCACAGGCTCAAATGAGATTGATGAACTTTTTGTAAATGAGGCTGAAAAAAATGGCCTTGCAAACCTGAAAGGACATAAAAGCGCAGGAGGAATAAGAGCGAGCATTTATAATGCCATGCCTGCTGCAGGGATAGAAGCCTTAATAGAATTCATGAAAGTTTTTGAAAAAAAACACCAGTAAAATAAAATAATTCCCATTATTTCATGAATTTCCCTTATACCTGATATTTTTTCTATATCCGGCACCTATAAAAAATTCTTTGCTAAACAAGCCTATTCCATGTGCCGAAAAACTAATTATGCAGACAAACAAAACAATCCGGGTTTTCGGCATTGTATTGTGAAGTTTTAAAATCAGGAGGACAAACACCCTGATTATACTGCATACCGGGTTTACCCTGGTGCTCATATTCTATCTTGATAAAACAGGTTTGATATGCAAAATATGGATTTTTATGAAGGGCGCAACATTCGATGTACGCCTCCTCAGTTTGAAAAATTCGATACAGAATTCTTTTCCAAATCCTCCAAAGTTCAGGAAATAGAGCAGGAGCGTACAAGAAAAAAAGCTGTCAGGCTCCTGACCTTTATAACAGGGCTGATCATTATTTCCTTTACTATTGGACTTGTAATGGGAATTAAATTTGCAGGCGGAGCTGAGCGAAAAATCGTTGATGAAAACACCTATAATGCAGTGAGTAACATAAGCAGCAAGCTTACAGATATGGTTAAAGATGCAAGCACCAGCATTTCCAAACCAGCTGACAAGGTTTATCCCAAGGATAAATTTCCCTATGTAATTATGGTGGGCAATGATTTTGATGAAACCCGCTTTAAACCTGTTGCCAGCTATTTAAGCAGCAAAGGTCACACTGTTATTGTTTCTAAAAATGAATCCAGCTACAGGCTATACACAGGCCCATATAAAGTTGAAGCAGATGCCCGTAAAGCCCTTGCAGAAATTTCTCTTTACAAAGATGATCCCTTTCCAGCCAATGCTCAAATAATCAAACGAAACTAATTCCGGCTGGGGTCATGGAAGGAAAGATCAGAGAAGCAGAAGAAAAAGACATTGAAGCAATATTCAACCTGCTAAAACACTACGCTCTTCAAGGAGTTATACTTGAAAGGGACAGGGAAGATATAAGCAATAATCTGCACACTTTTATCGTAGCTGAAACTAACGGCTTACTAAAGGGTGTGGTAACATTTTACGATTATGGTGAAAATCTTAAAGAGATAAGATCCCTGGCAGTAGAGAGCAATTCCCAGGGAATGGGTATAGGTAAAAAGCTGTTACAGTCTGTTATAAAACGAATAAGAACAAGTTCCAATGCCCGAATATTTGTTTTAACATACAAACCCGAGTTTTTTAAAAAAAACAACTTTGTTGAAATATCCAAGGAAGAATTTCCCGAAAAAATATGGAAAGATTGTGATAAGTGCAAAGACAGGGAAAACTGCAGCGAAACAGCCCTCATTTACAAGGGATAGTTATTTTACAAAGACAATGCTTTCCATCATTTTTTTTACCTCCTCACCTAGAGCAGGCTCCATTTTATTATGGTACATTACCCTTACAAGATGCATCATTTTTTTGTTAATAAAAATACCCTCATATCCCTGAAAAGGGGAATCACCAGGATATTTATATGTATATAAGCAGATCTCCCTGCTTTTGTAAAAAAGCTCTCTTGAAAAAGCATCAGAGCCAAGCAATTTTTCCCATATCTCTTCTGCCTCCTCTGCTGTTTGTAAAGCATTAGGAAGAATTTTTGTTTCAACTCCCACAATAAAATCATAGGTTTTTTTATTGGTTCCATCCCTCTTTATTCCAAACTGCAGCCCATATCCCTTTTGGGAATTTTTCCACCCCTCTTTGATTATCCATGGTCTGTGCTGAAGCTCCAGATTATAATAAAGCTTTTCATTTATGACATTGTAAAGATTTTGATTTTTTGTAATTAAAAGGGTACTCCTATTATCATAATCATCCATCCTGGTTCCATGCCTTAGCAAAAGACCACGAATTTGATCAGCTGCATTGACCTGGAATTTTTTTACCCGGTTATTTTCAGACCTGATAGCAAGTATGGATTTATAAAAAAAAAGACCTTTTGGAACATCACCCTTTTTTACATATTCCATTGCAGAATTGTAATAGTATTCGATCCCTCTTTCTGAAACAGGAGGAAAATCAAAATCAGGTTCATCTGTAATTATTATTTTAAATGCGCTGTTATAGTAATATTTATTGCCATCCCTGTCCTGAAAGAAAATCCAGTCAGGCATTTGTGAAAGCAATACAGACGCAAATATCAGGGAGCAGAAGAAAAAAAGCAGAGTCAAAAATGATCTTAAAAACATGTAAGATGAATCCCTTATACCTAAAGCATGGTTATAAGAAAAATAAGCCCTATAATCATAAGTCCAAAAATAACATATATAACAATATTCATTATATTGAATGAACCTGCTTCTTCAGGTTCTGTTTTCTTTCCTGATTTTTTGCTTTGAGTTATTTCAGTCTGGATTTTAACATTATCTTCTTCAACAATTTTAGCGTAAATCCCCTTTGCTACCAAAACATAAAGCACAACACCACCATTTTCAATATTTACCTTTTCAACAACTTTCCCGGTAACAGGAAGAGGCTTACCTTCGTGATCCCTTGCTTTATAAGCATCTAAAATCTTCTCCGAAAGTTCATCCTTGCCTGGAAGTATAACAAAAAATTTTTCCCCTAAAACTGTTTCATTTATATACTTCCCCTTAACAGGGGACAAAACGCACTTCCCTTCAACAATGAATGATGCCTTTGATTCAATTTCATCAAGTTTTTTCTCAAGAGCAGTCTGGGGAGCTTTTTTTTCAGGTGCCTTTTCCTCAACCTCTGCCTCTTCCTCCTCATCCAAAGAGGGCATCATTACATCAATCCCTGCAAGGGCAATATCCATGGAGCTGGTTTTTTCCAGCTCTATCTGAGACTTGACTTTATCAGAACCAAAACTGTCCTCAATTATATCCTGCATTGATACAGCAAGAGAATCAAGATTCATACTCCGGGCATCTGAAAAAATATCCATTCTTATAAATTCATAAAGGAGATCCTGATTCAATTTTGAAGAATCAAGTGAATCAGGATCTCCTTCATAAGCCATTAAATTCTTATATAAAAATTCCCAATTATCAAAAACCCTTATAACGGTAAAAATCCCTGTAGTACTGGACTGCACTGTTCTTATAGCAGAAATATATTCACCTGAAATATTAATAAAAGCTAAAACCATACCGGAAATATTTTTTTCAGGTTCCATAAATTTACCCTTAATAACAACAACATCCTGGAGTTTTCCAGATGCCATAAGCTTGGCCTTATCCAGGTCTCCATTGGAAAACTTAAGAGCTATTTCAATTTTTTTGGATGCTTCATCCATTGTTTCATACTGTTGGCTCATTTTTTAATCCTGCTCATCAGCAATACATTTTTCAAGAATCTCATATTTCTTCTGAGGCTTCATATTGATGATTCTCTTTACCCTTGTTATGACTCTTGCAATATAACGGGTTCCGGTTTTGATAATATAATATCCTCTGTCTTCAAGCCTGTCTTCAATCTCTATTCTGCTTACAGGAATAGCAATCCCTGCAGAAGGTCCGGATATTTTTATAAGCTGTTCAGGAAGCAGATACTTTACAAAAAGCCTGTCCACACCTAATTCCAGTCTTCTCATCTGCCTGTATCCGCTGTATTCTGAATCCTCTATCTTTGACCAGTTAACCGGACTTCTGCTTAACACAACAGCCAAAGTCTGGCTCTCATCATCTGACAATACACTTATATAAGTATTATTAGCTTTATAAGATGACAAAAGACCAAATAGACTGTCATCTTTTTTTACATATCCTTTTTTCTTGATGGAATATTACCACTTTTTAAAATATTATTCATAGAGAAGTAAAACTGCTCCCGGTTTTTCTCACAAGCCTTAACCGGAAAAGCTCTGACATTATTGTTTCAACAACTGCACTTTCCAGCCCTGTAAACCTTGAAATATCGGCAAAATCACCTGAGCGATTTATCCTTAAATAACCCATTATATCGCTTTCATGTTCATTAAGAGGCCCGATATAATATCTGTTATTTCTGCCCAGCTCTGATCTGCAAACTGCTATTTTCACCTTATTATAACTAGAATATGCATTAAAAACAGAGTCAATATTAATTTCTGAAATATCGGATATATTAGCTAATTTAACATAATAATTCTTTTCAGCAGAATCCACTATTAGCTTTACAATAAATTCATCAATAAAAGATGAATCTGTAACCTTAATCCCTTCAAAATCAAGAAGAAGAATTTCCTCTTCAGATATATTCTCAAGCTTCTCTAAAGCCTTTTTAAACATAATCCTTCCCACAGGTCTAGTTATAAGGTCCGGGACCTTTACTTGTGCTTCCTTTGCAATTTTTAAAACATTTATTACCATAAACCTGTCCTATGCTGTTAATGAAATTGTGATTTGAGTACCCTCAAACAACACAAGTCCATCCCTTTGAAACATATAATTTCCTGTTCCACCCTTTTTATTATATAAAGCTAAAAGAGAAGCATCATTAGACCTGAGAAGAATAGTACCTTTAAGCCTTTCCACAATGGAATTAACCTGACATAATCCATAGCCAAAATCCCGTTTACTTGAAACAGGTAAAGTTAATGTTTTTTCAATCAAATCAGCAGGACTTTTATAATCAATCCCCCTTCCTGATTCAAAACTCCCGGCTATACCAACTCCTGAATCAGATATAACAAGACGCACTATATTTTCCTTTCCTGTTCTGTAAGTCTGGATTGAAACAAATCCTGTATCAAGGCTATGTTCAAAAATATTCTGACACAGTTCTGATATAACTGTAACAAAATAATCTGTAACAGTATCATCCATCCAATATTTCAATATTGCAGATGCCCTTTTTCTAAACCGTGATATAACAGATGCTATAACACTTACCCCTTGTCTTTCCTTGTTTGGAATTTCAGTTATTTCTATAAGCCTGCTGCTTTCACTGCTTCTTTTAAGAAAGAGTTCCTCATCAAGTTCTGCCTGAATGGTAAAAATATCGGTTTTAAAAAAATCCATCCTTGCCAGGTATTGGTGAATATGAATCGGTATATTTACCAGCTTTAGTTTTTCACCCCGTTTTCTAAAACAGCTTCGACCCATTAGTAAAAATGAAACCATGGAATAGGGCTCAATAAAACTCACCCTGGACATGTCAATCTCTGAAACATCAGATACAATTTGCCCATACTTTGCTATTATACGCTCAAAAGTATAGGGATCTCGGAACATGTCAGGAACTGTTAGCCTCATATTTCTAATCGCTTATAAAAATGTATTTAAAAAATGCCTCATCATAATCCTCAAAAGATATTACAGAGCATTCCATTATTATAAATCGGCCTTTTACACACTCTTTCTAAAGCACAATATTATTGACTCTTTCTGTAATGTTGAAAGAAAGGCAAAAAAGAAAATTTATAAACTTTAAACAGATAAATTCTGTTTTTTTACTTTGCATTTTAACCTGTTCTATATACAATAGAATACAAAGATTCGTCATTTTATCGCAATCTTACAATACCAGGGAATATAATTTTACAAATTCGTTTTACATAACTAAACTAAAAAAACAGTGGATAGTTTTATTGATAAAACTGTAATTTAAATATTACCATGCTGGAAGGAAAAATTTTGGAAACAGATAAACCACTAATATTAATTGTAGATGACAGCCGGACTAATGTCAATTTCTGCGAAAAAATTCTGGCTAAAAACGGATATATTACAGATTCATGTAATAGTGGCGAAGAAGCAATTAAATATCTGGAGAAAAACTCCCCTGATCTTATTCTCCTTGATATTATAATGCCTGGAATAGACGGATTTGAATTTTGTGAACTCCTGAAAAAGATGCCTGATATAGCAGACACACCAGTTATTTTTCTAAGTGCAATGGATGATGAAGCAAGCATAATAAAAGGCTTTAAATGCGGTGGAGTTGATTTTATCACAAAGCCTTTTAGAACCCAGGAAATGCTGGCTCGCACAAAAACACACATAGACCTTAAAAAAGCCAAGGAACAGCTCCTGATGATGGCAACAACAGATGTTCTCACAGGTCTGAACAATCGTCGTTTTTTTATGGAAAGGCTCTCTGTTGAATTTGAACGTATCAAAAGATATCAATCACTTTATACAATTCTCATGATAGACCTTGACCTTTTCAAAAGAATCAATGATACATTTGGACATAATGCGGGAGATAATGTACTAAAACAGGTAGCAGAAATACTGCAACAGGAGTTAAGGTGCACAGATATTATTGGTCGTGTTGGTGGCGAAGAGTTTGCAGCAATCCTCCCAAAAACAGAACTGCTTCAAAGTCTTCAAATAGCTGAAAGATTAAGGAAAGCTGTAGAGCTTCTACCTTTGAAAATTAACGAGGATAAAATAAAAGTAACAATAAGCATTGGAGCTTCCCAATGCAATGTTGCAGACAGGGAAGTGGATGATGCACTCATCCGCGCTGATTCAGCTCTATATAATGCAAAAAGAACAGGAAGAAACAGGGTTTGTTCAATCTGAATCCAGCTTTTCTTTTTTTTAATAAACCTGAAAGTATATAAAAAACTTACACCTTCCTGTCTATAAAAAATGATTTTTTAGCTTTAACATATCCCTTCTTAATAAGGCGTTTCATAAGCCTGGGATGTTTTCTCATGGCTTCTCTGTGCTTTTCCTGGTCATCTTCACTTACACCCTCTTCAGAAAAATCCGGATCTTCATCAATAAAGCCTTCATTGTTATCAAAGTCATAGTCAGGATGGCTCTGTTCGTTTTTTTCATCCTCTTTCTGCACAGGCTGTTTAAGCTCCAGAATTGTATCAGACACAGGCCTTGCCCTTTTAAGAGTTGATATGGGCTTAAAAATTTTTTGAGTAACATCTTTCCATAAAAAAATTTTCATAACTCATCCTGCCCTTATACAGTTTCATACAATACTTTTATCGGCATAAGAGCAAAACTAATCAAGAGGAGAAAGGACTTATAAAAACCTGGAATTACTCCAGATCATCTAACCATGCAGCATTTTCTGTAAGCTTCTTTTTAAACAATCTGCCTATATTATCAGGGTTTTTTGCCTGATGATACTTTAGGTAGATCTCATCATCTAAAATACCCAGGATTTCTATTTTACCTGTAACATGAGACATTATAAATCTAAATCCCTTTCCATGTCCATTAAGCCTTGCCTTTGCCTTTTCAACAATTTCCCATCCTTCCTTTAACGAAAGCTGAAAATGACCCTTTACACGGGAAACAGGCCTGCACTGAAACACATAATAGGGAAGCACCCCTGCTTTGACCAAATCGCTTAAAAGTGCTGCAAGTATAGCAGCATCATCATTAACTCCTTTAGACAGTACTGTCTGGTTTTGAACTATTATTCCGGCATTGCGAAGCCTGGAGCAGGCTCTTTTTGCTTCAGGAGTAATTTCATTGGAATGGTTAAAATGAGTTACAATATAAATCTTGTGATAAGTATTTGCATAATGGCTCATATAATCCACCAGTTCATCATCCTCATAAATTCTTTGAGGAAAAACAACAGGTGTTCTTGTGCCAAACCTTATAAACTCCAGGTGCTCAATATCTTTAAG
Organism: uncultured Leptospirales bacterium; assembly: GCA_964438485.1. GTDB lineage: Bacteria > Spirochaetota > UBA4802 > UBA4802 > UBA5550 > JBBAGC01. The sequence continues at coordinate 8,074 of CAYTLM010000072.1, forward strand.
CTCATCAAGAAATATTTTTAAAACCTTTGTATCAAGAAAAAAGGGATCCCCTCCGGAAATCAGCACATTTGTAATCTCTTTATGCTCCCTTATATATGAAACAGCCTCTCTGAATCTGCTCACTATTTCATCATTGGACTTTCCAACCATCCTTTTCCTGAAACAAAAACGGCAATATGCTGTACAATGGTTTGTTGAAAGAATCAATGCGGTTTGGCTATACTTATGCTGAAGCCCTGTAAGTATGGTATTGTCAGATTCGCCGCTTGTATCATAGGAACCTATTGTGTTCATTTCATCAATTGAAGGTACCATCATTTTCAAAAGAGGATCATTGGGATTATCCCTGTCAATAAGAGACATATAATAACGGGTTATACTCATGGGGTGCAGTTCAATTACATCAGCAAGAATTTTTCTATCCTGATCGGATATATATATATACTTTTCCAGATCTTCCAGGGTGGTGATATTATTTTTAAGTTCTTTTCTCCATCTCATAGGCAGCTCCATTTTGTTGTTTTAAATTTTCAAAAACTCTTTTAGTCTCAATACAGATAAAAATCTGCCCTTAAAAAATATAGGTCAAAAACAGATTCATAAATTATAATGACAATTAAACGGGATTAGCCAAAAATTTAATCATGTAGTTTAAGAATAGATTTATCTATCAGGATTTTTTTTTATATTATAAAATAAAATCACGTTCAAGGATTTTTTTTCATAATTTCCCTTTTTTTTATTTTAATGAGAATGTTTCTCAAAAAAGCCTGTTTTTTAAGAGTAAAAACACCTATTTTTTAAAAAAATTTTAACCCTCTCCAGTTAAAACCTGAAATTACTATAAGTTTCAGCAAAAAAATGATTGATTCCCCTATCTTAATTATATATAATCATCACTAAATACTCAGCCTTCTTAATTTAGCTGGTATTATGTTGATTAAAAAAATTATAGAGGTATTAAATGAAAAGAATAGGAATTTTATTTCTAACTCTTACGCTTTTAGCTTTTGCATTCTCTTCATGCTCAAAAGAGCCGGCACAGGTTCTCATGATGGCAACAACAACAAGCACTGACAATACAGGTCTCCTTGATGCTCTTGCACCACAATTTAAAAAGGACACCGGAATCGAGCTTAAATGGGTTTCTGTAGGCACAGGCAAGGCTCTTCAAATGGGACAAAACTGTGATGTTGATGTGCTTCTTGTGCATGCACCAGGTGCGGAAAAAGAATTTGTGAACAAGGGCTTTGGCTTAAACAGAACAGAGCTCATGTACAATGACTTTGTAATTATTGGTCCTGCAAACGACCCTGCTGCAATTAAGGGAATGACTGTGGTACAGGCGCTTAACACTATTCGTGCTAAAAAAGCTATATTCACAAGCCGCGGAGACAAATCGGGAACTCATGTGCTGGAAATAGATCTCTGGAAAAGTACAGGAAAGGCTGTTCCAGAAAAAGAAGACTGGTACATCCAGACAGGCCAGGGAATGCTCCAGACAATAAATATTGCTGATGAGCGTGAAGGCTACACAATGACAGACAGAGGTACCTTTATAAAATACGCTGACAATCACAAAGGGAATCCACCTCTTATAGTTCTTGTTGAAAATGATGAATCCCTTTTTAACCAGTATAGCGCTATTGAAATAAATCCTGAAAATTGCGCTGATGCCAAAAACGATCTGGCAAAAAAATACATCGAATGGATGGCATCTGACAAAACACAAAAGCTGATTGGAGACTTTAAGCTTCTTGGTAAACCACTTTTTACTCCAAATGCTAAAAAGTAATTTACACCTGCAACAGTATTAATCAATAATTTCAGACTATAATCAGCTTTTAAAAAAGATGGTTATAGTCTGATTATACCATTTAAAAATTACAGGACAACTAATTCATGGATTACCTTGCACAGGGATTTATTAGTGCCTTTACTCTGCTCTTAAACGGAGATGAGGAAACATACAGCGCTATTTTTACAACCTTGAAAATTTCCACAGCTTCCATAACAATAAGTCTTGGCATGGGACTTCCAATGGGCTTTATGCTTGGCTATTACAATTTCCCGGGCAAAAGGCAGATAAGAGCCTTTGTTGACACACTTTTAGCTCTTCCTACTGTTGTTGTAGGTCTTCTGGTTTATGCCTTTGTCACAAAAAAAGGCCCTCTTGGAGACTTCCCCCTTCTTTTTGAATTATCAGGCATAATAGTAGCTCAAATAATACTGGTACTTCCAATTATAATATCACTTACAGCCACTGGAATTGAAAGCCTGGATGAAAGACTAAAATCCACACTCCTTACACTGGGAGCCAGAGGAAGCAGAATTATTACAAGCAGTCTTTACGAAGCCCGCTTTGCTATTATGGCAGCAGGGGTCAATGCCTATGGCAGGGCAATTG
>CAYTLM010000073.1:0-10358 GCA_964438485.1 uncultured Leptospirales bacterium
GGTTTTAAATCCAGGTTTGGTATCTGAAAAAAACTTGCTTTTAAAATTTTTAATCATAAGCGATTATTCTTCTCCAAAACAACATAGCCTTATTTAAATTTACCATCCCAAAAAAAACTCTAATCATATCTGCAAAAACAAATAGGAAAATTTTTTAAACAGGCTTTTTTATCCGAAAATGTAATCCTTCCTTATTAACAATTAATTATCCTCATTACGCAAGAGTATCCCCTTTTTCTGAAGGTAATCATAACGAACATTATGTCCAGGCTGATATACCATTGCAATGATTGAATCCTGCCCCTCTTTAATTGAGGAGTATTCAGCAAAATCCAGAGTTCTGATTACAGCCTCAAAAACCCTTAAAGCTCCTGAATGATCGCAAAGGGCTACCCTTTTCCCAAGATTCTTTTTTACAAGATCCACAAATGAGTGGGCAATACGCCAGTCAGCTTCTATTAAAGATTCGCCTTCAGGAAAATGGTAAAATCTATTTTTAAAAAATGCCTTAACAGCCTTTTTCTTGTCATCATCATTTCCAGGAAGAGAATGGCCATAAACTCCAAGCATCTGCTTGTAAACATCATTTTTAAACAGGTGAGTTAAAGAACCATACTTCTGGGAATTAAGCCCATAAAGTGCCTCAAAGGTAATATCAGGATAACCTGCCTCTTCAAGAAAGCACCTTACAGTTTCTTCTGTGTTTTCACTTTCACTTCCATAAACCTGTATAGGATCAACCTGAGGCAGTTTCCAAAGCGGGTATCCGGCTTTGCTAAGAAAATCCACCATTATTTTAAAATCCCGCCCAAGCTCTCTTGCTGTATCTATACCCTTTGGTTTAAGCTGATTGCCAATTGCTCCGCTTATACGCTCATTCCCCTTCCATGTGTCCCATTTGCCTGAACCTACAAATTCAGGATTATCTCCTCCTGACTCGTGCACAGATTTACCATGCCTTATTGTTATAATATGAGCCTGATTAAGGGGTACATAGGCATCAGGGAAAATAGGCACACCTTTGCCATTGGGTAGCCATACAATGCCTTCCTGCATAATTTTACCACTACCATCATCAAGCATACGCCCCTTTTTTCTTATAACTCCACCTGGATTGATTTCCATATCCTCAATAGCCAGTACAAGCTTAGCCCTGTACCTGGAGTTTTTTGTTCCAAATGCGGGTATATTTTTAGGAACAAGGATTTCACTAAAACGTGTAAGTGAAAATTTTTGACGAAGAAGACGCTTAAAGCTATCATTTTTAATAAGCCCATTCCATGCTAAATAAAAAAGATGCGGGCTTGCATAAGGCACATTTGTTTGAATAAAATCAAATTTATATTTTATATAATCCTCTGGAGTAAGGCTGTTTTCCAGTCCAAGAATAAAAAAATATATTTTTTTACCAAGAACCTTCAGGTTATTTATAAAATCCCTATTTACCATTTCAGGGGTAATATCAATTTTTTCTTTATATATTTCCTGAAGGAACCTTATGTCATCAATAATATTTTCTTCACGGTAGGAATTATGAAATTCCGCATGCTCTCTTTCAAGTCCTGTTGACTGCTCTACTGTAGAAAGTTTTGTTTCATTTGCTGTTTTTTCATTTACACTCATGGTTTTTATCACTCTTCTTTAGTTTTTATATTTAACACATATTCTTTTACTTTTTAAATAAAATATAATTTTCAAATGAAGTCAAACTAATTTCATCATAAATCACGGATATAATGGCAACCCACTGATTTTCTGTTTTTTAATGCTGCCTTTACAATCAAAGAGGAGCTTACCACAGCATTTCTAAGCTCAATAATATCCTTTGCAATTTTAGACTCCCTGTAAAACTTGAGAACCCTGTGAGTATAGTACTCCAGATCTGCCTCTGCTCTTGTAAGCCCCTTTTGAGTACGAATAATTCCTGCATAGTTCCACATTGTAAGCTGTATAATCTTCATATCCTGATCAATCAGCAAGGGGTCAAACTCCTGAGTATAGTGAGGTTTTCTCCAGTCAGGAATTGCTTCAAAACGCCCTGGAGCAATCTGCTCTCCCATTGCTGCTATATTTTCACCTGCAACCTTGCCCCAAAAAAGCCCTTCAAGAAGGGAGACAGATGCAAGTCTGTTTGCACCATGAAGCCCTGTACATGCAACCTCGCCAACTGCATATAAATTCCGTATAGATGTTTTGCCAGTAAGATCTGTTTTAATACCGCCACAAAGATAGTGAGCAGCAGGAACTATAGGTATGGGTTCCCTTGTAATATCAATACCACCATCCATGCAGGTGGAGTATATCTTGGAAAAACGCTTTTCAATAGGAGTTGAGCCTGTGTAAAAACTGGCAAGATCAAGAAACATATACTCCTTTCCTGTCTTTGCCATCTTATCATAAACTGCTCTGGAAACAACATCCCTTGGAGCAAGATCCCCCATGGAGGAGTATTCCTTCATAAACTCCCTGCCATTATGATCAACAAGCCGCCCCCCTTCTCCTCTAAGAGATTCAGATATTAAAAATCTTTTAATATCTCTGTGAAAAAGGGAAGTTGGATGGAACTGGACAAATTCCATATTTATAATATCAGCACCAGCCCTGTGTGCCATGCTAATACCATCACCAGTTGCAGATTCAGGATTGGTGGTGTGATAATAAATATTTCCCATTCCACCTGTTGCAAGAACCACAGAATTTGCAAAAAATGTTTCAACCTCACCTGTACTATTATTAAGGGCATAAACCCCCATAACAATACGCTCATTATATATCTCCTGAATATCCAGGGAGTGATGATCATTAGTGATTATATCAATTGCAGTATAGCCGGGGAAAAAATTAATTTTATTTTTTCCAGCATAACTTTCCAGGGTTTCCTGAATCCTATCTCCTGTATGATCTTCATAATAAACAATACGACGCTTGCTGTGAGCAGCCTCGCCTGTATAATCTATACTGCCTTTTTCGGTTTTATTAAAGTCAATGCCCACTTCATTAACAAGAAAATCAAAAACAAGAGAGGGAGCATGTTTGGAAAAATAATCCACTGTTTCCTTGCGATTATAGCCACAGCCAGCCTCCATAATATCCTTGAAAAGAAGTTCAGCAGAATCATCATCTCTGGCAGCAACCACACCTCCCTGAGCATAGTTGGTGTTAGTCTCATTGATATTTTCTTCTTTAGTTAATACAGCAACATTGAGCCCGGCCTTTTTAAGATAAACAGCACAGGTTAAACCAGCTATACCTGTGCCTGCTACTATAACATCAAAGTAATGTCTCATTTCACCTGTCCGGAAATTAACTCATTTCCACTATGTTTATCATTTTTTCAAGAGAAAGCTTTGCCTTTTCTTTAAGAGATGAATCCACAAAAATTTCATTTTCCATTTCCCCTTTGCCGGATATAAAACCAAGCACAGACTCAATTGCCATTGCAGTATTAAGAAGGGTTACCTTGCTCATATTAGAACAGATAGATTCCTTGAGAGGAACTATTGTTTTATCAGGATTATCCCTGGCTATTCTATTTACAAAATTGAGTTCTGTTCCTATTACCCAGTGTGAACCGGAAACAGAGTTTACAACAGCTTCATATATATAACTGGTTGAACCGGAAAGATCTGAAAGATCAACTACTTCACGCGAACATTCAGGATGAACAATAACTTTAGCATCAGGATATTTTTTACGCATCTCCAGTACATCCGAAACTCTAAATGCAACATGTATGGGACAAAACCCATCCCAGAGAAAAATTTTTGCCTCTTTAATATTTTTTCCACCTTCAAAAGTTAAATCCTGGTTTACCTTTATAAAATACTTATCGTCTATACCCAGTTCTTTTGCCACATTGCTGCCCAAGTGATAATCAGGAAAAAAGAAAACCGGTTTATCCATATCAAGGAAGTTCTTCACGATTTTTGACGCATTAGAACTTGTGCATACAGAGCCGCCATGTTCACCACAGAAACTTTTGGCATCAACATAGGAATTCATATAAACCACAGGAACTGCAGGAGAAGAGGAGTTTTCATTTATAAGGGCCAGAGCCCTTTTTGCATTTTCTCCTGTAATCATGTCAGCCATGGGACAGCCTGCTGATCTCTCAGGCATAATCACATGCTGGCCTTCCTTTGCCAGAATAGCAGCGCCCTCTGCCATAAAGCTGACACCGCAAAAAATTATAAACTCAGCATCGCTTCTGCTCACATCAAGAGCAAGCTTGTAGGAATCACCTATAAAATCAGCGATGCCCACAATTTCGCTCTTCATGTAATGATGCGCAGGTATGACCATACGCTTTCCAAGGCGCTCTTTCCCATCTAAAATATATTTTTTTAATGCTTCTTCTGAATCAGTTTTTAATTTTAATTTCATTATTATCACCACTAATTAAAATTGAATTAAATCATAAAAGATGACTGGTTCACTTGTTGACAAGCAGCCTTATCTATCTGCTCCCTTTTTAAAAAAAATAAAACATATCTATCAAAGGGGTATTTTTTTAAGACTAAAGTCAAAGGCCTTAACAGTATGAGTCAGCTCTCCAAATGATATATATGTAACTCCTGTGGAAGCTGCACCTGCAATTCTTTCAAAGGACATATTTCCCGAAGCTTCTGTTTTTGCCCTTTCTGCAATATATTTAACAGCTTCACTCATCTCATCATCTGTCATATTGTCCAGCATAATTATATCTGCGCCGCAATCCAGGGCTTCTTTGACTTCAGCAAAATTACGCGCCTCAACCTCAATTTTATATCTGCTGCCCCACTTTGCCCTTACCTTTTCTACAGCAGCCAAAATTCCACCTGCTGCATCAACGTGGTTATCCTTAATCATCACCATATCATAAAGTCCCATACGGTGATTGGTTCCTCCGCCACAGCGCACAGCATATTTATGAAGCCCCCTGTAACCAGGCAGGGTTTTGCGCGTATCCAGTATTTCCGCTTTGCCATCTGCCTCCCTGACAAAGAGAAAGGTTTTTGTGGCAATTGCAGATAAATGGGAAAGAAAATTCAGTGCAGTGCGCTCACCCTTTAAAATAGAAACAACAGGACCAGATACAGATGCGACAATATCGCCTTTATGAATTGCATCTCCATCAGAATAGAAGCTTTTAACCTTTATTTTTTCATCAATCCTTGCCATAACCATTTTAAAGATTTCAATTCCGCAGATAACACCTTCATCCTTTGAAACAAGCGAAAAGGAATAAATTTCATCCTTAAATATGGCCTCAGCAGTAATATCACCAGTGCTGCCAAGATCTTCAACAAGTGCCATTTCCAGAAGTTCCTTCAGATTTAAAATATCTTTCATAATATAAAAACACCTGTAATATTGATGATTTACAAAAGTAAAAATCACAAGCCAGGTTAAGCCTTAAACATTAGCTTATAAATTTTAAATTAAAATTTTATCAAAAGCAATTATAGTCAAGTTATTTAAAAATTAAAATAAAGGAAGGGTTACTTTGGAAGCTTTAACTGCATGGAAATAAAGGCCATTCCATCCTTCATCATAGGAGGCACATTACGAACAAAACCAAATTTTACATACACAGGCTCAGCATAGGCAGAGGAATTAACTGTAATCATTCTGTCCCTGGGTTTAAAAAGAGGGCTTTGCAAGGCGTGTTCAAAAAGCTTTCTTCCTATTCCTGTTCCATGAAAAGATTCTTTTACATAAAAAAGGGCAATATGGGAGTTGTCCCTTAATTCAATTATACCAGCAGGAATACCATTCTTTTCTGCTACAAAGAAAAGGTTGCCTGCTGACAGCCTTTCCCTTAAAGAAGCAGGGCTGGTGAACTCATAAAAGTTTTTAATGCCCTCAGCAGTATAATCAGCAGCCATAAATTTATCAAAGACCTCTTTTATAAGCAGATTAATACCTGATATATCATTAAAATTCATATCCCTTATAACCATAGCCTCTTTCCTTTATAGCAGAATTTTTTACTCAAAAGCTGCCTGCATTTCTTATTATATAATAATCAATTTTTTATTACCTGGCAAAACAAATAAAACAAAAAAATTTTATTTACATGCAGCTGTAAAAAACCCCGGAATTCCGGGGTTTTTAAAATTATATTTAATCAAAGGCGTTTTTTATATCCCAGGCTTCCCATACCTTTCCTACAAGGTTAGGGCCAGGTTTAAGAGTGGGCTTGCCCGGTCTCCAACCTGCTGGTGTCACCTCTGCTCCTTTGCTATTTCTTACAAGCTGAAATGCCTGTAGCTGTCTTAATGATTCAGATACGTTTCTTCCTACTGGAGGAGTCAGCACTTCAAAGCCTTGAACAATTCCATCAGGATCAATAATAAATCTTCCTCTTGTTTCCACACCTGCATCTTCATCGTAAATACCATAGGCAGTACCTACTTTTCCGCCTCCATCTGAAAGCATTGGAAAAGGAACTCCGCCTTTTACCATTTTTGAAAGTTCATTCTCATCCCACATTTTATGAACAAATACACTGTCAACACTCATTGATAATACTTCAACTCCAAGTTTCTGGAACTCGGGATATTTTTCAGCAACTGCTGAAACTTCTGTTGCTCAAACGAATGTAAAATCCCCTGGATAGAAGCACAATACTACCCACTTACCAAGAAATTCTGAAAGCTGAATATTAACAAATTCTCCTTTGTGATAGGCCGGAGCTGTAAAATCTGGAGCCTTTTTTCCTACTTTAATCATACCTGCCTCCTTTGCTTTTTGCGGTGAGTTTTCCTGTAAAATGGGAGTCGTGTCCTCTTTAACAGGACCGGTTCCTGTTGGCCTGGCACAGCCGGGCTTCATTGGTTCAGGCATAACCTACCTCCTTTATTAAATTTTAATAACTATAAATGCATTAAATTCAGATTAATCAATATAATTTTCTTTTTAAATCAACCAAATTTAATACAATTAAGAATGATTCCTAATATTAATTATAGATTAAATTTTTGCAAGTAAAAATATAATATAACTATAAATAATCCTCTATAGTTAGCCTTTAATCTATGGAGCCAAAAATCAATTGACATATAGTCTAAAATTATTATGCAAGCATACCGCCATCAACAACAAGGCTTGTACCTGTAACATAGGACGATGCTTCAGAAACAAGATAAAGCACTGTCCCTGCCATTTCATCAGGCTCTGCCACTCTTCCCATTGGTATTGCAGGCAATATAATTTTCATTAAATCAGGATTCTTTGTCATTGCAGCAGAAAATTTTGTCTCTGTAATTCCCGGAAGAAGAGAATTAACCCTTACCTTAAATGGAGCCAGTTCCTTTGCAAAAGATTTTGTCATTGCTATTACAGCAGCTTTAGTAATGGAGTAAACTCCCTGCATTGGCGCAGGCCTTATACCATTAATAGAAGCAACATTTAAAATTGAACCTCCATCTTTGCCTATCATCAACTTGGCTGCCTTTTGTGCAATAAAAAAGTATCCCTTCATATTCACATCCACGGTTTTATTCCAGGCCTCTTCTGTTACATTTAAAACATCACCAAAATAAGGATTGGTTGCAGCATTATTTACCAGAATATCAAGCCTGCCATATTTTTTATTTATAGTTTCAAACATCAATTCAATTTGCGACATTTCTCCACTATGACATGCAATTGAAAAGGCCTTTCCACCTGCAGAAATTATTTCAGCCTCAACCTTTTTAAGGCTGTCAATCTTCCTGCTTGAAAGAATAACCTCAGCCCCGTATGAAGCAAGGGTCTTTGCAATAAACTCACCAATTCCACGGCTTGCCCCTGTAATAAGAGCAATTTTTCCTGTTAAGTCAAAATTTATTTTCATATAAATCTCCTATTTGTTCAAAATTTTCAATTACATTTTATCTATAAAATTAACAGCCTTTAGCTTACCCCCTGTTAAATTTCAGACTTTGCAATTAAATCCAAAGCTGTAGATTCCAGAATTTTAACTGCATGAATCAGCATTGCAAAACGCTTATCAGCTGTTTGTCCATGAAAAAATCTATAATATATTTGCTGTGCTATTACAGCCAGACGAAAAAGACCAAAGCAGTAATAGAAATCAAAATTTTCTACATTAACACCGCTCATGTCTCCATAGAGTTTTATAATTTCTTTTCTGGTAAGCATGCCCTCTTCTGTTGTACAGAGCTGTTTTATCATCTGAAGATTCTGAGGGTCGTCCCTGTCAACCCAGTAGGCAAGAGAGCTGCCAAGATCCATAAGGGAATCACCTATTGTAGCCATTTCCCAGTCCAGCACCCCTATAATCTCCAGAGGATTTTTCGGATTCAGCACCACATTATCAAATTTATAATCCCCATGTATAACTCCCGGATTTGAAGAATCCTTCTGTATTTTATCATGGAGCCATTGCATGACCTTTTCAAAATCAGGAGCATCCGGGGTTCTTGCTGCAATATACCTGTTGCTCCATCCATCCACCTGCCGAAAAACATAACCTTCAGGCTTCCCAAAGCTTTCCAGCCCTGCTGCAACATAGTCCACTTTGTGAAGACTTGTATGAAGCGAAACAAGATTTTCACATAACCTGGCTGCATCAGAAGGAGAAATTGAAACACCATCAGGAATGGTTTTCCTTAGAATAATTCCCCTTATACGCTCCATTACATAAAAGGGTGCACCCATGACAGATTCATCCTCACTATAAACAAGAACTTCCGGCGCACAGGGGAACTGCGGTTTCAGCGCCTTAAGTATTCTGTACTCTCTTGACATGTCATGGGCAGTTTTAGCTTTTTTCCCAAATGGAGGTCTTCTTAGCACCATCTCATAATCACCTGATTTTACAAGATATGTAAGATTGGAAAAACCTCCGCCAAACTGTTTTATTTCAATTTTCCCTTTAAGCCCCGGAATTGAATCATTAAGAAATTCACCTACCTTCTCCTGATCGAGCTCTTCACCGCTTCGGACAAGTCCAGCCTCATCAATTATTCCCATTGACTCCTCCTTTAATATTCTATTCCTTTATCAGGATAAATGCCTCAATAAATTCGATTACAAAATCTGCATAACATTCCACAGTGATCCTCCGTTTTTTATACTTCCATCTTTTAAGATACCAGTCCTGAAGCATCCCTTTGATTATTGACGCAGTGAGAAGAGGATTCTGTTTTTTAAATAAACCTGCTTTTGTACCTTCAGCAATAATATCAGAAAATATGCTTTCTGTCATAAGCTCGCTTTCGATTGCCCTTTTCTGCTCCTCCCTGGGAAGGTTCTTCACCTCCATAAAAGAGAAGTAAAACCACTCCTGCATTACCTCGGAAAGGTAAAGATGAGCCCTCACAGCTCTGTGCATGCGGTCAGTAAGATTAATACCCTTACCTATTTCCTGCCTTAAAATATCACCGGTTATGCGCCTCCCCTGCTCCTGAATAATTGTTGCCAATTCATCCTTGCTTTTAAAATAGGAGTAAAGTGCACCCATGCTCAAACCTGATGCTGCTGAAAGATCCCGAAGGCTCATGGCCTGAAATCCAATTTCATTACTCAGTTTAAGAGTAGAATTGAATATAAGAGTAAGATTTTTTACTGCTACATTCTCTTTTTTTATTTTGATTGAGTCCCTGTTTTCATGGAAAATATCTTTACAGATATTCTCCATGGATACTTCAACCATACTGGAAAACTCTTCAAAAGACATTTCGGATATTTCAACTTTCCTGCTTTTCACGTTTAATCCTTAACTTCCAAAATCATATATTTCCCGACACAGCCTAAGCCCTCCTTCGGGGGGTTTGGGGGGCCAATACACAAGATCCCCCCTGAACTATTTACTTTTTATACTTCCTCAATATTCTCCTTGCAATCGAAGACTTGTGAACTTCATCAGCTCCATCATATATCCTTGCTGCACGCTCATGCCTGAAAAGAAAAGCGAGTATGGTATCATCTGTCATGCCCAGCCCGCCATGTACCTGAAGCGCCCTGTCAATTACATTCTGCATTGTATTTGCCACAACAAATTTGATCAGCGAAATATCATCCCTTGCCTCTTTAGGACCCACAGTGTCTATGCGCCATGCAGCATAAAGAGTCATCAGTCTGGCAGCCCTTATTTCAGCAGCAGACTCGGAAATCCAGGCCTGAATAATCTGCCTTGAAGACAGAGTTTTTCCATCAGGAGAAATAGCCCTTTCACTTGCCCTTTTGCACATCAGATCAAATGCCCTGTTACATATCCCCAGCCACCGCATACAATGATGGATCCGCCCTGGCCCCAGCCTGTCCTGAGCCATGACAAAGCCCTGACCTTCAGCGCCCAAAAGATTCTTTTGAGGCACCCTGCAGTTTTGAAATAAAATCTCCCCATGACTAAAGTAATCACTCCCTGA
>CAYTLM010000074.1:0-10338 GCA_964438485.1 uncultured Leptospirales bacterium
TTGCTGTTTATTATGAAAGGAATGACATTGCTTTTGAAAGGGGGATGTTCAGGGTGAAGGGAGATATTGTTGATATCTACCCAGCCTATTTAAAGCAGGAGGCTTTCAGGGTTGAGTTTTTTGGAGATGAGATTGAAAAAATAAGCCATTTTAATCCTGTAAACGGAGAGGTGCTGGGCATAACAGATACATGCGTAATTTATCCTGCCAAGCATTTTATTTCTTCTCCAGAGGAGATGGGTGTAACATTAAAGCTCATTGAAGCTGAGCTTGAAGAGCGCCTTGAGGAGTTAAGGAAAGCAGGCAAGCTTCTTGAGGCGCAGCGCCTTGAATCGCGCACCAGGTATGACATGGAGATGCTTACAGAAACAGGCTATTGCAGTGGAATTGAAAACTACTCAAGGATTGTTGAAAGAAGAAATGCAGGAGAGCGTCCTTCCTGTCTGCTTGACTATTTTAAGGGTGACTATCTTCTTCTTGTTGATGAGTCTCATGTGACTCTGCCCCAGGTGCGTGGCATGTACGCTGGTGACAGGTCGCGCAAGGAGAATCTGGTGAACCACGGATTCAGGCTGCCATCTGCCCTGGACAACAGGCCACTTGTTTTTGATGAATTTGAAAATATAATAGATAAGGCAATTTTTGTTTCAGCAACCCCTGCTGATTTTGAGCTTGAGAATTCTGAAAATATTGTTGAACAGGTGATACGGCCTACAGGGCTTCTTGATCCGGAGATTGAGGTTCGCCCTGCATTAAACCAGGTGGATGATCTTATTGGAGAGGTGAATAAGCGTGTTGAGGCTGGGGAAAGGGTGCTTGTAACAACTCTTACAAAAAAGATGTCCGAAGACCTTGCAGTTTATTTTGAAGAGGTTGGGATAAAGGCCAGGTATCTTCACTCTGAGATTGAAACTATTGAGAGGGTTGAGATTATAAGGGATTTGCGAAAAGGGATATTTGGCTGCCTCATAGGGATTAATCTTTTAAGAGAGGGTCTTGATATTCCCGAGGTTTCACTTGTGGCAATTCTTGATGCTGACAAGGAGGGCTTTCTCCGTTCAAAGCGTTCCCTTATACAAACAGCTGGAAGGGCAGCGCGGAACCTTAATGGCAGAGTGATTATGTATGCTGATAAGATTACAGATTCCATGAAATACGCTATTGATGAAACAGAGCGAAGAAGAAAAATTCAGATGGAGCATAACAGGAAAAACAATATTACCCCCCAGTCCATTAAGAAAGAAATATATGATATTATTGAGAGGGAGTACCTGAGGGAGAATGCTATATTAAGTTATGTTGCTGATACACCTGTGAGCTACAGGTCGGATAATATGGATGAACTGAAGCAGTACAGGGACAGGCTTAAGGATGAAATGCTTGAAGCTGCGGATAATCTGGAGTTTGAAAAGGCGGCAGTTCTGAGGGATCAGATGGCTGATATAGAAAAGAAGATTGACCTTTTAAAGCGTAAAAAATGATATATCTTTCAAACCATAATAATGGAGCAGGTTTATGAAAAAAATTATATTTACTTTCATTCTTCTTGTCGCTGTATTTTCAGTGTCCTGTAAAGGGGAGAATGGGCAGTCGGAGGTTAAGATGAGCGAATTAGCCGGAACAGGCACAGTTGTTGTAATGAAAACATCAATGGGAGAGATTGAGATTGAGCTATACAGGGACAAGGCCCCTGAAACTGTTGATAATTTTCTCAAATATGTTGATGACGGTTTTTATGACGGAACTATTTTTCACAGGGTTATAAGCAATTTCATGATTCAGGGGGGCGGATTCACACCTGATATGGAGCAGAAGAATACAAATCCCCCTGTAAAAAATGAGGCCAACAACGGACTTCAGAATAATGTTGGAGCAATAGCAATGGCCCGTACATCAGATGTACACAGTGCAACAGCCCAGTTTTTTATCAATGTAAAGGATAATGATTTTCTTAATTACAGAAGCAGCGATGCTCAGGGATTCGGATACTGTGTATTCGGCCAGGTTGTAAGCGGAATGGATGTTGTTAATGCTATTAAGAATGTGGAAACAGGGAGCAAAGGGTATTTTCAGGATGTACCTGTTAAAACTGTAATGATTGAATCTGTTAAGAGAAAATAGCGGAAATTAAATGCTTTTATAAAAAACCCGCAGCTTATAGCTGCGGGTTTTTTATTTATACTTTTGTAATAAAATAAATCGGAAGAACAATAACAGAGTCTTTAAGCCCCCCTATGGGGGGTTTGGGGGGCATTTGTTAATCCTGTGATTTTTTTACACGCACAAGCTTCCAGCTCCCTTTAGTTCTGTGGAAGTAGAGTGTGAAAAATTGTGCTTCATAACCGTAATGTACTAATATTACATTTTCTCCATCAATCTCAAATCTGAAAGAGTAAAGAATCGGTTCATCCATTGTAACTTCTTTAAAAAATGAAGCTTCTGCCAGTTTTTTCTCAGTACTCTTCCCTTCAAATGATGATTCGAGTGTTACAGGGAAAACAATATCAGCAGATGCTGAGTTTCTGTTTCCATTCTGCCACTTGTCTTTGAATGAGTTAAAAAAAGCTGTAAATGACGGGTCAATATGGGAGTCGGATGCTTTCAGTGTAAATCCGCTCTGCTCACCGGACATGCTTAACCTTTTACCGGAGCTGTCAACTTTCCCGTTATACACATAATCTGTACCTGATGTGTAAAGGCCGTCTCCTTTGTGAGTAAGAACCATATCAAATTTATGCTTCCTGGTTTCCATACCCCTGGGGCCTTCACTAGTGGAAACAGTATCAATCTCAATGGTTACTTCATTGCCCTCTACTGATTTTACCCTGGCATTCCCCTTTGAATGGCCAACAAGTGTTCCTGAGGAATATTCAAATGAACTGTTTTCCATAAAGAATTTGGGAGCCTTTCTTTCTGCGACAATTTTATGCATATCAGCCGGATCACCAAGATATGGCACCCTGTTTATAGAGGAGCCGGGGAGCAGCACAGCTTCAAAAGGCTTCTTGTAATCATATGCTCCGCCGTCCCTGTTTAAAACAGGACTGTTAAAGTCTGCAAGTGAGTTAAACCTTAATGCTCTGTTGTGCTGGGGATCAATAGAATACCATCTGCCCCCAATATTAAGAGCAATTACCCAGTGTTCAACAATCCAGCTCATGTCATAATTGAACTTCGCCACAAAAAATTTATCAGAAGGTATACCTGCTGCATAAAGAAGGGTTGCTGTAAGTTGTGACCAGGCTGTACAGTTCCCTGTGGGGATAAAGCCGTATCTGCTGTAGGTATCCGCGTATTCATCAAATGTGGGCCACCTGTTAAGCCCATGCCTTGGGCTTATTCTGCATTTTGAAAACATGTAATTGGCTGCATTGGTCACATTCTGATCACTGGTTCCCATGGAACTTTTAGTTTTTGTTCTCAGAAATTGAAATACATTCTCCAGCTTTTCAGCTATCTCTTTGTCATTTTTAGCCGCAGGCCCTGCTTTTATTTCATTGAGCAGTTTAACGTTTGAAGAGTCCCCCCGTGATATGGATGTAAGTCCCGGAAAAAAGAAGTCGTATCTTTTTGTTACAGTACCCGATTTCAGGTAAAAATAATCATTGTTCAGGTAGTAATACTGTTTACCTCTGTGTTGGGTTTCTACAAGAATATAATTGTCATTATCAAATTTTTCTGAAACATAATCCTTTATTTCAGCCTTTCCCGATTTAGGACTTACCAGAGTGTATGCTGATGATCTGTCGTCAGACCTGGAAATAATAAAAATATACGATTCATTGTCAAATTCGGTTCCCAGGTTAAAGTTTCCTGAGGAATCTGTTTTAACAGTTTTCTTTTTAATATATTTTTCCTTTGGAGCTGAGGGATTGTATACCCACACTTCAATATCTGTCTGGCCAGGATTAACTTTTATTTTCCTGCCGCTGCTGTCATAGTTATATGCTTCAAGTGTTCCCTGAATTCCGGGAACAACAGCTTCAGGTATATAAAATCGGCCGTTTGAAGCACTTTCAAAGTACCATTCCATCCAGAGACCATTGTGGTCTGTCCAGGTGTGTATATTTGAGCCGTTTTTGTGGCTTCTCCCGGCAAGGCATATTGCCCGTCCCCAGGCTGTGTAGATTTTCCATCTTCCATTCCCAATGTGGCGGAAACGGAACTTCTGGTTACTTGTATTTGAGGAGTTTCTGGTCCATGTGAGGATGTTTACCCCGTTAGCGTTCCTTGATCCTGCCACATCCACATATCCGCCATTCTGGGAAACTATATTGTAGTATCCTCCCCCTGAGTAGACAAAGCGGAACCGCTGATCCCGGCCATTATCTTTTGCCCAGGCCATAATATTCGCTCCTCTTTTAAATGAAACATTTTTCCCCGGCTGATCCCAGTAGCCCGCATTCTGACGTCTGGATTGTGCTGATTTGATATAAAAGTATCCATCCGGAGGGGTGTCATAATCTGTCTGTGCCGGTGCCTGAATTGATGAAAGAGTTAAAATAAAAAGTGAAATAATTGCAGTTTTGAGTATTCTAATTTTTTTCATAGTGCTGACCCGTTTTTTAATTTAACAGGAACGCAGGGTTTTATTGTCCCTGCATTCCTGTATGAATTCAGATTATATTGTTTTTTAATATTTGTTTACAAGTGTGTTGATATAGCTTTTGGCGGTTGAATCCTGTTCCCTGATTTCTATATCCCGGATCTGCTTAACATACTGACCCTTAAGAAGATTTTCAGCAAAATTACTCCCAGCTTTAACTTCGGCTTCTGATACTGCCTTATACATGCTTCTTCTTGCGTTTACATCTTTATTCTCTTTAATCGCTTTTACAATGTTAAGAATTGCTACCCACTGATCAGATGTTTCGCTTTTATCATTCAGGTAAGCCTGAAGTTTGTTCCCTTCATTTTCACTGTTGAATTGCGTTGCAGCTGCATAACGGAAATACTGTGTTCCCGGATTTTTTGTGGCAATGGCATCTTCCAGTTTACCCTTGTATGAATAGTTTCCTCCTGAACCTGAGGTTGAAGTTGATGCAGGTATAAAGGATCTGTTTGTGGCTGTGTCAAAAAATACCCACTGAACATGGGGGCTGTTCTGGTCAGGAAGAAGCACAAGCTTTGTACCATTTTTAGCAGAATTGGCTGCAGGTGCAACAATCATTCCGTTTTTGTAGTAAATTTTCCATCTGCCATTACCCATATGTTTCAGTTCAAAATGGTCTGCTCTGGAGCGCGCTTCAATTTTACCTGTTCCATCAATTGCATTAACACCCCAGTGTCCTGAACGGCCGATATAGATGAAGTATCTCCCTGCAGCACTCCCCTGCGCTGCCCTGAATCTGAATCTTCTGTCTTCAGGATCTCCCGCTTCTCTCTGCCATAATCCCATGTGCTGCCATTTTGATCCTCTGAGATTACCATCAGTTTTTTTGGGAGCTCCTGGAATGTCCCATAATCCGTTTGCTGATTTCCCTACTTCAAGGGCTGACTGTATCAGAAAAACCCTGTTTCCAAACCCGTACTGGTCATGGGCCTGCTGTGCAATACCTGCTGCTGCTGAAAAAACAAACATTAATGCTGAAACTGCAGCAAGTTTAAAAATTTTCTTTTTCATAGAAACCTCTATATTTTTTTAAAAAATTTAAGCTTAATTAAGAAGCACTGTATATATTATTAATTATTTAATATATGCTATTTAACTGCTTTAAAGTTATTACTTCCTCCGTCATTATACAGGTTAAGAGAAAGACCTGATGCATCAACCTTTCCAGAAGGGGCCATATCACCGTTTTTCTCTTTATCAATAAAGTAGGTATCGCCCTGACGGGTAAATTTTATTTCGAAAGTACTTTTACCTTTTTTTTCAATTCCTTTTTCCCCTTCACTTTCAGACTCGCTTATATTTACTGTTACATAAGCTACATCCCCTTCTACTTTGGTTACTTCAGCAGTTCCTTTTGCTTTGTAATAAACCATATTTCCCTGAGCCGAGTATTCAAATTTTTTATTTTTTATGAAAAAGTCAGGGATGGTTGAAACCGGTTCAGGTTTATTAACACTGACAGGTGCGAATGCTCTTTTAGTTGCAGTATCATAGAAAACCCATTCTGCATCAGCACCGTTATGATCCGGTTTAAGCACAAGTTTTGTTCCGTTCCTGGCAGTGTTTGATTCAAGGCATAATACTTTTCCTTTTGATTTACCAGAAACTCCGTATATCTTCCATCTGAAGTTTCCGATATACTTAACTTCCCATGTTTCAATCCCTATTCTGCCTTCAACTTTAGTTTCGGTTTCATCGGTGCAGAGCATCCACATATCCTGTGTCCCGAAAAACTTTGAAAAGTTTATATAATACCGTCCCTTTACATGAGCAGGATAGATCGTAAAGCGTCTGTCTGCAGGATCCCCGGCCTCTCTCTGCCACACCTGCATCTTAAGCCATCCCTTTGTACCATCCTGTTTTTTAGTTCTTTTAAGATTGCCAGCATCTTTTCCAGGCTTGCCGGGAAGATCCCAGAATCCTTTTATGGATGTATTCGGTTCAAGTGCAGACTGGATGATGAATGAACGTTTGTTGAAGCCAAACTCGTCAACCTCTAAAGCGTTGACTCCTGCGGCAGAAAAGAAAAGAATTAATGTTGAAACAAAAGCAAGCATCGAATAATTTTTTTTCATAGAACCCTCTATTATATTTATTTAAAACATATGAGCCACATTAAAATGAAATCCGCCTGCACTAACTGTTCCTGTTCATTTTTTTGCCGAACAAGTCTGCTTTTGAATTCCCACCCCTTTGGAAATAATGCGGGAATTTGTGTATTATATAATATTTATTAGACCCTTGAATTCTGTTATGGTTCCCAAAAAAAGCCCTTGCGGGTGATTTTTTCGAAGGGGATCATAATCGAATCCAGGCTACATTGCTTCCTATATTAGCGCATCCATACTCAATCCATACATAGCCATTTTCACCCCAGCTTTCCCCCCATGAGTTTTTTACAAGCCAGGCGTTTCTGCTGTCATCCCATCCCACTATCACCATGGCATGGCTTGTGTCTCTTGGACCGCTTACCGGTACATTTTCATCATAGACTCCTCCACCATAGGCCTGGAACAGGGGAGTCACCTTTGTGCTCGAAAAGAGTGGGCCGTATTTGCATAAAGCCTCTTTTATCTGCTTAACACTTGGCCTGCCAGTGGAGATGAAGCCGTACTGCTTTACTTTATATGGCATATTGCCGGCATTTTTCTTTGAACAATAGCTGTTTTGTGCCTTGTATGGAACAATTGATTCAAGGGGGATTCCATGTGATATCATGGTTCTGAATGTGTAGGGGGTATTCCCTCCGCTGCAGCTTCCGCAGTCAGCTTTAACACCGGCTCCGGTTTCTCCTTCAAGGCAGTCTACAATATACTGTTCAGCAATATCGATTTCTTTTCCGTACATAATTTTGTAAACACCTTCATAAACTGCTGCTGCAGAAAAGGCCCAGCAGCTTCCGCAGCTCTTCTGGTTCCTGACAGATGACATCATGTTAATATCGCGCCAGTTAAAAGCATTCATATCCGCGTTTCTGCTGATAGACGCGGGGAGTGATGATGGGGCCTTGTCATCTTTCATGTAAACAGCTGAGGAAGGATCCGGCTCTATATCAAAGGCGCCGGTGATCTCTTTTATGCTTTTGTTAATAACTTCAGTTGCCTTGACTGTGAATTTATATCCCTTTTTCTTCACTTCCGCGCTGAAATTATTTACTTTTTTGTTGATCTCATCTTTTCTTTTTTTTATCAGATCTTCAGTGCTTTTCTTTTCTTCATATTTTGATATTATAATGAATTCCCATTGGGAGTTTCTGGTTTGATTCTGTGAGGTGGTAAGTGCTGCTCCGTTTTCCGAAGCCTTCCCTGCAGCAGTTATAAATGAGCCGTCAATTCTGGTGGTAAAGGTAAAACGGTTTTTCCCCGAGTTGTCTATTTTCCAGTGATAGGACTGGTCAATATTGATATTTGATGAGTTGTTTGTTTCAATCTGTGCCGGGGTTTTTAACGTTACTTCTTTACCGAAAACTTTACGGGTCTGTTCTCTGGCAGGTTTGTAATTAACATAATAACCTGTATTACACTGGATAATGTAGTATCCGAAATCTTCAATTTTGCCGGTTCTCTCCCAGAGGGGAAGGAATTTGTATTTTCTGTCAATATCAGGGTTTTTCTGGAATTTATATTTCATTTCCCATAGCTGAAGCTTTTTCCCTGCACCTTTTGTGAGGTGTCCATCGCCGGGGATGTCCCAGAAATTTCCCATATCTGTACTGTTTTTTTTGAAAGGGGTTCTTATTGCAGTCCATCTTTCAGTATCAGGTATATCATGTTCACCCCAGGCGTAAATGTACCTGTCCCAGCCGCCGGTAACTTCGACCTTGTTCACAACAGATGCTCCTGTGCTGTAAAGAATTCCCGCATTACCTGCCTCAATAAATCTCCACTGGCAGGCAGGCCTGTTATTGTCATCCCATGGAACAACCCTTGTCCCGTTTTTATCCGAATTATTGGCAGCGCAGAGGATTTTCCTACCTCCACCCTGATTAACATATATTTTATATTTACCCCCGCCCATATCCTTGAATTTAAACTGCTGGTTGGCGTTTTTTCTGAGCTTTACATCCCAGATGTGGACCTTTGAGCCGTTTCTTACTCTGCTGTCAGAAACATCCACGTTTCCCCTGAAGAGCCTTCCAAATGATGCGTTTTTGGGTGATATATAATTCCAGCCGTTTCCTGCCGGTGTAATCATGTATTTTCTGTCATCACCTTTATCAAAGGACCAGAGCTGGAGTACTGCTCTTTTTTTATATCCAGTATTACCAGGCAGATCCCAGAAGCCACGGTTTTCATCTCCGGAGAGAACTGACTTTATATGGTAGTACTTGTTTTTATTAATTGTCATGGCAGCTATTGAAAAAAAAGTGATAATTGATAGTATCAGAAATAGTTTAAGTAGGAATCTGTTCATAAAAACCCTGCCTTTATAATGAGATCAGCCTGATTTAAATATTGTTTAAACATTCAATAATAAAGGAACAAAATTTTTTAAATATTCACGCTGATTCATTTTTGAGAAGCTTAATAAATTTAAGGAGATTATAATTATCTCCTGTGATGAAAAGCCGGGAAAAGCCCGGCGCGGCTTAATTTAATATCAGGGGGGAATTGTTCAATCATTATTCATAAAATTCTGATAACTGAATTAAAAAAAAGATGTCTATTGCCAGTAATGCAAATACACTATTTTGGCGACTATCTTTTTTTTCTGTCTGTCATCTCTCTATGTTCTTCGCATAATCTGTAAAGTTTGCCTGTTCTCGGATTCTTGTCAGTAACCTTTATTCCGCATCTTACGCATAATCCCTGTTCGCGTCTGTTTCTGTAAAGACGCATATATCTTTCTGTGCCAGATGATTTATATTTACTTATTTGAATTCTGTATCCTTTTAGCAGATAATTTCCTATTGCTGTGTCTGAACCGTTTTTAAGTTCCTCGAGTATTTTTTCCAGAGCTTTAACAGTTATTTTTTTAGGTTCCATATCACTTTCCCTGTTTCTTCATTTTGGTTCATTTAAAAAAACAGGGGTATCATTTCAATAAAAAAAACAGGAATAAGATATTTCTTAAAAGATCTGCTAAAACAGGTGTTTAATTATTGATGAAATTCTTTAATATGTGAAAAGAGCAGTAATTTAACTTGACTCAGGATTATTAATTTTAGTTATTGTGATTAATATTCTGTGACGGAGGTGTTTCAGGTGGAATGGTGGATTCTTTATATAATTCTTGCGGTTGTTATTGCGGCTGCGGTGGCTGCTTTTTTTCTCATAAGAAAAAAGATGCGTCAGAAAATGGAAGTACAAAAGGAGCTTGTAAATCAGCATAAAATAAGCACGCCAATACTTGTTCTTGAAAAGAGGATGGCGAAGGTGAAAGATGCAAATATTCCAAAAAATGTAATGGCTCAGATTCCTAAAATTTACAAGATAAGAAAAGTTCCTATTGTTAAGGCTAAAATAGGCCCTCAGGTTATGGACCTTCTTTGTGATGAAGATCTTTTTGATAAAATTCCTGTGAAAAAAACAGTACAGGCTGAACTTGCCGGAATATTTATTGCCGGTATTAAGAATGTTAAAGGTAAAAAATAAATTATTCATATTTTTTTGATCTTTTTTTTAAAAAATAAAAATTCACAAATAATTTTTCGTTGACATTAATAGGCGGTAAAAATAATGTCCATATTGTTGTTGCATGAGTGGTGTAACAACAGCTGAGTCTTC
>CAYTLM010000075.1:0-10294 GCA_964438485.1 uncultured Leptospirales bacterium
CTGAATCGTCAAATTCGGTTATTGTTGTTCCATCTTCATCACCAAGGTTGCCTGCAAGAATAATCGATGTTTTTTCAGGGAGCAGATGTTCGCCACATTTTTTTTCAGTGATAATCTGAAACAGTGTTTGTATAACTGTAGGATGGGCTCTGTTGGACTCATCAAGGAACCATACAATTCCGTCATAGCCTTTTGGAACCTGGGCAGGGGGTATAAATTTAGGTCTGTAGTATATCATTTCTTTTGAATCATGATCAGGAACAGGGTATCCTCCCAGATCCACATTCTCTTTGAATGCAAGTCTGGTATCTATGAAAAAATAGTTAATAGCAGCAGCAGCATCTTTAACTATTGCTGATTTGCCCACACCCGGATGACCGGTAATCTTAATAGCATAGTTCAGGTTTGATCCGCCCTTAATATATTTTTCTATGAGGTCTTTCAGCTCAAGAGCACTTACCTCAGATGCAGATTTTTTCATCATTACCTCATGTGACTTAAAGTTAATACTATTGGAAAAAAACAAATTCTATTGTCCAACTAATTTTTAGATAAAGAGGATTTGTTTCCTTATTCTATTCAAATTCTGATCCTGCCTTGGAAAGTTTGTTAAATTTTTATATAAATAATGTTAATTTGTGAGTAGTTAAGCTTCTAAAAGAGCAAAAAAAAATCACACAAAAGCCTTTTTGGGCTTTTTTTCTTGACTTTTTTTAATTATTCCTTACCTTGGTTATATGAACTAATATTTTTGGAGTTGTGCTATGAGAAAAACATTATATTTAATAATAACAGGTCTAATTGTATCCACATTTTTCCTGTCAGGCTGTGGTGGCGGAAGTGGCGGATCAGGTGCTTCAAAGGCTCCTGATGTTTCTGTTTCTCCTGAAACACCTTCAGGTTCTGATAATGGGGCACAACAACCAGGCGTAAATGATAGTGCAGGTAATACGGATAATACAGGCAACACAGATAACACAGGAAGCATAAACTATGTTGTTATAATTCATCCTGATGAAAATGGCAAGCTTAACATAAATAATGAAGCAATTGATTCTGCTGATTATAATTCCGGAAATGTTACAGTTACTGATGAACATGGTAATGCTGTTGATTTTGAAGTTACTGACAATGATGAAATAAAAATTTCACCGCAGGATGGATCTGCAGAAGGTGAATACACTGTAGTTATAATTACAGATGAAAGAGAGTACACCCTTGTTATTAAGGTTGATGCAGATAATAATGCAGAAGTTGTTACAGCAATCAGTAATCCTGTTAATAGCAGTATGGTTGTTGACCTTGATGAAGGTATTTTGAATATAAATGAAACTCCCTATGTAATTTCATCTTTAAATGAGGATGGAAAATATTCCCAGGATTCTTCTGTTAAGAGCATAACAGTTGATACTGGAGCTGCTGAATTAGTTGGAACAGTTGATCCTGTTACTGGTGATATAATTGTAAGCGGGAATTATGACGGGCCATTTAATGTAACAATAGTTATGGAAGATGGAACTGTGATTACCTTTATAACTGATTCATCGGGAAAAATTTCAGGAAATATAACTGTTTCAGGTTCAGCAGTGATGGTGGACTTGGATAATGGAAAATTAAACACAGATTCAGGTTCTGTTACCCTTACTGAGAAAAATGGTGAAAAATGGTCCTGGGCTGATAATGTAGAGGTACTTTCTGCAACAGCCGGAGATGGTACAATAACTGTTGATCTATCTGATATAAAAGTTAATGGTTCAACAGGCGATATAATGATAACAGGTGCTTCTGTTCCTTCCGGCCCCTATGAAATAAAGGTTTCAGTAGATGGAGAGTTGTATATAATTAAAACTGATGCAAGCGGAAATATCACAGGAATAATTCCAGGGAATATACTGCTACAGTTGCAGAATGGATATGCAGTTCATTCTGGAAATGATATAATTAAAGTATCAGAGAAGATAAATGGACTATGGGAATTAAACAGCTCTATATCCTCTTTTACTGCTAAAAATGAAGATGGCACTGGTATATACATTGATATAGATAAAGAAAAGGGTAATATTATAACAACCTCAGAAGCTGCAGGCCAGGTTACAGTAACCTTTGATTATACAGATGATAAGGGGAATGTTATAACCTATACGCTTGTTGTTCAAAACGGTAGCCTTGTGTCCTATTCAGCCCTTATTACAGCACCAGGATCTGATTTTGATTTCTCTACAGTAACCAATATAAGAATATCCTTAAAGGTTTCTGATAAAAAAACCGGGCTTCCCCTGGGGCAGGCTTCAATAAATCTGATGAAGGCGGATAATTCACTTAACTGGCAGGGATTTACAAGTAGTGAAGGAATTTCAATTTTTACAGCAACAGTTGATGCTGCAAGCAAAACAGCCAAGGTTGTTGTAACACGGGATGGTTACGAAGATGTGGATTGCAACATAGACGGTATTGGCAAACTTGTTGAATTTGGGAAAAATATAGCAATGAATCCAATTGAAAATGTAGTTGTTATTGATTCAGATGGTGATGGTGTACCTGATGAGGATGATCAGTTCCCTAATGATCCAAATGCTGCAAGAAGACTAACAGGAGTTTATACAATTGCATTTGAAGACCTTTACCCTGACAAGGGTGATGCTGATTTTAATGATGTTGTTATAAGACTTACTCTAGAAGAGAAAATTGACAGCCAGAATAGAGTAAGGGAAATTACAATAAAAACAAAGCTTCTTGCTTCAGGTGCTGGTAATGATAATCCAATAGGCATAAATGTTTATGGAAAGAAGATTGAGCTTATAAAGAGTCCCAGAACTATGCTTGATGAGAAGTATAAGGACTGGTTGGGTAGAGATAAAATTCGTGCCAGGTATAATGCCCTACCAGGTGAAGCATATTTTGATGTCCCGGAAGTTATTAAAATCATTCCTGATTTGAATGAGGTAAGAACAGAAGCAATGCCATATGATCCATTTATTATATGTAATGGTAAAGCAGGCAGGGAAGTGCATCTACCTTTTGTTAAAACTTCCTATACCGGCAAGGTTTTGGATGTTGATGGGTTTCCATGGGCTTTGCTTGTTCCATCTGACTGGTCATGGCCATATGAATCAGGAAGTATTTTTAAGGCATATCCATACTTTAAAGAATGGTATGAAAGTGACGGAAAATCATATGAAGACTGGTATTTGTATTCAGAATCAGGGTATGTTTACCAGAAATAACATGATAAAGTTAAAAATATAAATACATATTTTACTAAAACCCCCTCTTTAATTGAGGGGGTTTTTTATAGCCTTATTATTCCTAAAAAAAAGATATTATATTGACAATATTATTGTAGTGAATTTTCCTTATAAATATATGTGATCTGTATATTCTGGTCATAAAATCAGTTTTTATTTAAAAAAAGAGGTAGTTACATGATGTTATTAAACCCGAAAAAATACAATGTTGAATTTCCTGATAAAGAATCAAAGGAAATGATGCTTAAAACCATTGAATGGTTTGAGAATAAGGGTCTCAAAAAAGTTAAAGAGGATTTTCATAACAGAACCTGGCCAAAGGATTTTGTTGATTTTCAAAAGGAACATAAAATTTTTGCAAAGCTTTTAACTCCTGCCGGCTATGGCGCTGCTGATAACAGATGGGATACCTACAGAATTTACCATTGGGCTGAAATTATGGGCTTTTATGGCATAGCCTACTGGTATGTATGGGATGTTTCCCAGCTTGGAATTTGTCCTATATGGATGGGAAGTAATGAAGAGGCCAAGCATAAGGCTGCAAAGCTTCTTGAAGAGGGCGAGGTTTTTGCTTTTGGACTTTCTGAAAAAGAGCATGGTGCTGACATCTATGCAAGTGACATGATGCTTTATCCACAGGGTGATGGAACCTATAAGGCTAATGGTGATAAATATTATATAGGGAATGGAAATGAAGCTGCCATGGTTTCCACATTTTCAAAAATTGCAGATACTGATGATTATGTTTTCTTCTGCGTTGATTCAAAGCACCCGAATTACGAATGTGTACAGAATACCGTTGCTCATCAGAACTATGTTTCAGAATATGCTCTTCACGATTATCCAATAACAGAAGCAGACATTACAGAAAAAGGCCCCAAGGCATGGGATAATATGCTTAATACTGTTAATGTGTGCAAGTTTAACCTTGGACCTGGCGCTATTGGTATTGCCACACACGCTTTTTATGAAGCAATTGAACACGCTGCTAACAGGAATCTTTATGGCAAGTATGTGACTGATTTTCCTCATGTAAAGAATTTGCTCACTGATTCATTTCTTAGAATCAATGCTATGAAGCTTTTTAATCTGAGAGCTGTAGACTATATGAGAACAGCTTCCAAGGATGACAGAAGATATCTTCTTTATGATCCTCTTTGTAAAATGAAGGTTACAAGGGAAGGGGAAGAGGTTATTAATCTGCTATGGGACGTTATTGCAGCTAAAGGTTTTGAAAAAGAGCCTTATTTTGAAATGGCTACACAGGAAATAAGAATGTTTCCAAAGCTTGAAGGTACTGTTCATGTGAACATGGCTCTTGTTGTTAAATTTATGACTAACTACTTTTTTAATCCTGCAGAATTTCCTGAAATAGATCAGCGTGCAGGTGCAGAGAATGATGCATTCCTCATGGATCAGGGTCCAACAAGCGGATTAAGTAAAATTCGATTCCATGATTATAATATTGCATATAACAGCATAAGCCTTCCTAATATTGAAGTGCTCAAGGAGCAAATTGCTGTTTTTAAAGAATTTCTTGCAAAGGCCACACCAAGCAAGGAGCAGAGTAAGGATATTGATTACCTTCTTGCAATGGGTGAGCTTATGACTGTTGTTGCTTATGGTCAGCTTATTATAGAAAATGCAAAAATCTATAAAATTGATGATGATATTCTTGATATGATTTTTGATGTTCTAGTAAGAGATTTTGCTAAATACGCTGTACAGCTTTATCAGAAAAAATCAAATACTCAGGCTCAGCTTGATTATTGTTTAAAGATGATAAAAAATCCTGTTGCAGATATTGACAAGTTTAACAGGGTTTGGGAAAAATATGTTTATCCTCTTAAAGATGAATACAGAATGAATGCTTAATTTTAAAAAAAGGCTGCTCGAAAGAGCGGCTCTTTTTATCTTTTATAATGGTGTTTTCTTCAAATTACCTGGTCTTATTAATTGAATTTTTTTGAAGTTGTTATTTACATTTTATTGTATGTATTTTAGTATTGACATATAATGAACGTTGTTC
The DNA here is from genome assembly GCA_964438485.1 of uncultured Leptospirales bacterium. Classification (GTDB taxonomy): domain Bacteria; phylum Spirochaetota; class UBA4802; order UBA4802; family UBA5550; genus JBBAGC01. The sequence continues at coordinate 5,275 of CAYTLM010000075.1, forward strand.
TTTTTTTGATAGTAGCTGTTTTTATTAAGTAGTTGTGTTTCGCTAAAGTTTTATAAAAATAATCAAGATCGGATTTTTCCGGTTAAAAGGAGTAAAATATGAGCTTATTATTAAATCCAAAAAAGTACAGAGACAGGGGCTATCCTGACGAAAGATCAAAGGAAATAATGCTTAAAACCATAGACTGGTTTGAAAAAAAGGGATTAGCTAAACAAAAAGAAGCTTACCATAAAAAAGAATGGGTTGCAGACTGGCAGGAATTTGTTACCAAAGAGGGAATTTTTGAAACCCTTTTTCTTCCCAAAGGCTATGGGTCAGATCCCAACCAGTATTACAGCACATACAGAATGTATGAGTTTTCCGAAATATGTGGTTTTTATGGCGGTGCATACTGGTACACATACCATGTATCTACTCTTGGCTTAGATCCCGTTCTTCTTGGAGATAATGAAGAGGCAAAGCACAAGGCTGCTGCCCAGTTAAAGAAAAATGCTTTCTGTGCTTTTGGGCTATCTGAAAAAGAACATGGTGCAGATATTTATTCTTCTGAAATGAAGCTTTACCCAAAGGGCGATGGAACCTATGTTGCAAATGGCAGCAAATACTATATTGGAAATGGTAATGTGGCAAACATTGTTACTGTTTTTGGCAAGTTCGCTGATACTGATGAGTATGTTTTCTTTGTGGTAGATTCGGAACACCCGAATTATGAATGCGTTAAAAACATTATTGATGCTAATCAGCAGTATGTTGCGGAATTTGCTCTTCATGATTATCCTATTACTGAAGCAGAAATTCTTTCTAGAGGCCCAAAGGCATGGGATGACATGCTTAATACAATAAATATATGCAAGTTTAACATAGGCTCAGGTGCTACTGGTATTGTTACTCATTCATTCTATGAGTCTATTAATCACGCCTATCATAGAAAGCTTTATGGACAAAGAGTAACAGATTTTCCTCATGTCAAGAGGCTGTTTTCTGATGCCTGGTTAAGAATTATGGGAATGAAACTTTTTGGTCTTAGAGCTACTGACTATATGCGTATTGCAAATGAAAATGACAAGAGATACCTTCTTTTCAATCCTATTATGAAGATGAAGGTTGCAATCCAGGGTGAAAAAGTTCATGAACACCTTTTTGATATTATTGCTGCAAAGGGTTTTGAAAAGGATATGTACTTTGAGCAGGCAGTTTCTGAACTGATTGGTTTTCCAAAGCTTGAAGGAACCCGCCATGTTAATATGGCTCTTATTGCCAAGCTTATTCCAAGTTATATGTTTATGCCTGCAGAGTTTGAAGAGATTGGAAGAATTACTGATAATAGAAACGATGATTTTATGTTCAACCAGGGCAAAACAAAAGCTTATGCAAAAACCAAATTCCATGATCATAATCCAGCTTATCAAAGCCTGTCCCATCTGCCTAATGTTAAAGTTTTTATGGAGCAGATTCAGGCATATAAGGAATACCTCATGGTTTCAGGTGCGGACTTAATGAAGCAGATGATGGAGTTTGACTATCTCCTTGCTGTAGGTGAGCTTTTCACAATGGTTGCCTATGGTCACTTGATTATTGAGAGTGCTAAAATTGAAAAAGTATCTGATGCTATAATGAATCAGATGTTTGATCTTTTTATAAGAGATTTTGCTGCTTTTGCACAGGAGCTTTATGGCAAGCCTCATAGCACAGATGCGCAGCTTGAGAAAATTGTAAAAATGTTTAAAAGACCTGTGCCAAATCAGGAAGAATTTGAAAAGGTTCTAAATGAAGAGGTTTACAGCCTTGTTGATGTTTATGAGCAGAATCCATGATTATAAAATTTCTGTTTAAGCTGATTTAAACAGGCAGAGTATTGGTGTAAAGAAAATTTATTTTAAGAGAGTTCCCCGGATATCAAATCTGTCCGGGGAATTTTTATGCAGATTTAATATTAAGCTTCACCTGTTTTATTTTAACTGATTACCTTCAGGATACTTTTCTTTTATTGATCTTATAACATCTATTATTTCAAAGAATATATCAACTATTTCAGGGTCAAATTTTATTCCTGAAAGAGCCCTGATTTCATTTAGCACATCCTCTTCCTGCCAGGATTCTTTATAAACCCTTTGAGAAGAAAGAGCGTCATAAACATCTGCAAGTGCCACTATCCGCCCATAAAGAGGGATCTCTTCACCTGCAAGGGCGCGGGGTTTCCCATTTTTATCTTTCTCCAGAGCTTCGCCAGTCAAGATATTTACGCGTCCCGGATATCCTGTGCCGTCCCAGTTTTCATGATGCGTTAAAGCTACTTCCCGGGCAATCTCATCAATTTTAGACTGGGCATGGTAAAATATTTTTGCTCCCTGGTATGTATGGGATTTCATTATTTCATATTCTTCATCTGAAAACTTTGCTGGTTTTTTTAATATTAAATCCGAGATTGCAACTTTTCCTATATCGTGAAGCATTGCAGCCATGCGGAGAACGTCTTTGTCAGCCTGTATCCGGGTTTTAGGGATACCCTGTTTCTGCGCCCATCTTTCGTAAATTTCTACAGAATACGAGGCAACCCTGTTTACATGAGCACCTGTTTCTTTAGGATCCCGCAGCTCTGCCATCTGCATCATCCTTAATATTAAAGCCCTTGTCATTTGTGCTTTTTGAAGAATCATGCTTGCAATACCTGCAAAGTAATCTATATATAGCCTGTCTTCATCTGTATATTCCCTATCTTTGCCTGCATTATCCATGGGATTTAAAATCTGCATAACTCCAAGAATATCTTCCCTTTCATTTTTAAGAGGAACTGTCATAACAGCGCGGGTACGGTAATTGGCTTTTTCATCAAAAGATTTATTGAAACCATAGGGCTTGCCTGTTATACTATACACATCCTGAACAACCAGAGACTCACCAGTAAGAGCCACATATCCTGCTATTGAGTCCTCAGACACAGGAAGCTCAAATGTTGAATATATAAGTTTTTTACCTTCAGGGAGTCTGGCGGATAGGGATTTATTTTGTGCATGTGTAAAGATGAGCTTATTGTCTTTTTTTATGTAAATGGTTCCAGCATCTGAATCTGCGATTTTTCTTGTTTCGTAAAGTATTTTTTCAAGGAGTATGTCAAGATCCTGAAATGTGCTTATTTCAGAGCTGAGGCGAATAATCTCTTTCAGTTTTTCATTTTCATTCATTATCCTGGTGCTCCCCTTTTTATTTATATGATGATTTAACTCTCCACATGTTTCTTAATGTTTTTTTAGAATGAAGAATTTATTCGCTGGAGCATTCTCTGTATAAATTAATTGGTAAAATTTTTATTTAATTGAAGCAAAATAGTATCGCTAATAAAAATTAACGATACTATTTTAGTTTTATTTTAACAACTTCTTAATGATTCTAAATGTTCTCCATTTGGTAAAAGGGAGATAGGTACTTCTTTTCCTGCATTTCTAAGTATTCTTCTTGCACAGTTTTCAAGTTCAGAACCTTTGCAGTATTTGATATGAAATATACCCTTGATTACACCAGTATGGCATTTTTCAAACACCGGGCAATTTTCAATAAATTCGCATTGTGTCATATTTTTTTTCTCCTATCTTTATTGTTTTAAATTTTAATTGTAATAATAATTTCAATTTAATGTTAGGTGCAATATTCTTATATCAAGATTCTTTATTGAACTAAAAAATATCAAGTCCTTTTTTAGCTCTTTTGTTTTGAAGTTTTATTACATTGCCAATTTTTTGTTGCAGTATGTTTTTTCAATTATAAAAAAACAGGTTTATCTGCTTATTAATTTTTTCTGTTTTTAAAAAAAGTAGTTGCCAGTGCAACTTTTTTTTAAAAGATAGTTGCAACGACAACTATTGAGAGGAATCTAAAAAAAGAGGTTATTTAAGTTTTCATTATTTTTTTTGTTCTTTTAGCTGTCTTAGTCTTTATATGTTGTTTTTTCCATTCCAATATAGGTTTAATCCATATTGAATGTATTCTTTAAATTTTTTATCCTTGGTTATGATAATCATGTCATTATTGATTGCCTGCCATATTAGCAATCTATCAAAAGGATCAAAATGTTCTACTCGAGGAAGTTTGTAAAATGAACTAGCAATTTTATCATCAAAACTAATTATTTCAAAACCTGATTTTTTTGAATAAGCTGGAAGGTCATCTGGTAAGATATTATTTAAACTTAATTTTCCAATACTATACTTTAATGATATTTCCCAAAAAGTTATTGTACTTACATAGATATCATTTGTTTCGTTCAATAAAATATCGATAACAGGTCTTGGTAATTTAGTAGTGTCAAATAATGACCATAGAAAGGTGTGAGTATCCAGAATATATTTCATAGGTTAAAGAAAGTTTCATCTGAAACTTTAAAATCTGAAGATAATGTAAAAGAAGCTTTGTTTTCTAATAATCCAATTTTTCTATTCGCTTTTTTCATATATTTTGAGTATGGGATAAGCACAGCAATTTTTTCCTTCTTTTTTCCAAAGGAAATTGTGACTTCTTCTCCTTTTCTGATATTCTCGATTACTTCAGAAAAACGACTTTTAAATTCGCCAACTTGTAATATTTTCATAATTATATAATAATGCAAATTGTCAACTTGTCAAGTAAAAAAATTAAAAAATGATGTACACTGATTGATTTTGTTTCTTTTGTTTGAGCAATGAAAAATGAAATTCTAAAAATTCATTTTCGTCAGAGTTGGTCAATTGAGAGCAAAATTGGCTTTTGTTCATCGAGGCTTTGCTTTTCAGCTTGTTGATTTCTTCAAAAAGTATTTTTAGTTCGGGTATTGTTTTCATTTTTTTAACACTCGGTTTTACAATGTCAGTCAACGGGCAATACTTTGTTGTGTGCCATAGTTGTCAGGCAATACATGATTTTCATCTTTGTTTATAAACGATTTTTTCTACAAATATAACATTCCAAATTCACTATCGATTGGTAACATATGTAGAAGATTAAGTCCAAAGATACTCTCTAATATCAATTAATTTTTTTAGCATTGTAT
>CAYTLM010000076.1:0-10224 GCA_964438485.1 uncultured Leptospirales bacterium
ATCTATGGATCAAAATGTGCGGCAATAGCCATACAGGATCATTCAAGGATCTGGGCATGACAGTGCTTGTATCAATGGTTAATGAAATGATAAGCAAAGGGAAAAAAATAAAAGCAGTGGCCTGTGCCTCAACAGGTGATACCTCTGCAGCCCTTGCTGCCTATGCAGCATACGCAGGAATACCATCAATTGTATTTTTACCAGACAACAAAATATCCACAGCACAGCTTGTTCAGCCCATGTCCAACAACTCAATTGTAATATCAATGGATACAGACTTTGACGGCTGCATGAAAGTTGTTCAGGAAATAACCAGAGACAAGAGCATATACCTTGCCAATTCAATGAACTCCCTTAGAATAGAAGGACAAAAATCCATTTCTATAGAGCTGGTACAGCAATTTGACTGGGAGGTTCCTGATGTTGTAATTATTCCTGGAGGAAACCTGGGCAATGTATCAGCACTGGGCAATGGCTTTAAAATGATGCTTGAACTTGGCCTTATCACAAAGAAGCCGCGCATAGTCCTTGCTCAGGCTGAAAAGGCAAACCCCCTTTACCTTTCATATCTTAATGGATTTAAAGAATTTAAGCCTCTAACTCCAAAGAACACCCTTGCATCAGCAATACAGATTGGGGATCCGGTTTCTGTAAAAAAGGCAATAAAGATACTTCAGGAATTTGATGGCATAGTTGAGCAGGCAAGCGAAGATGAGCTGGCAAATGCAGCAGCCCTTGCTGATAAAACCGGCATGTACGCCTGCCCTCACACAGGAGTGGCACTTGCTGCATTGATAAAGCTTCTGGAAAAACAGGAAATTTCAAAAACCGATAAAACTGTTGTTATTTCAACTGCTCATGGACTTAAATTTTCTGAATTTAAAGTAGGGTATCATGAAAAAACCCTTGCAGGTGTAAACTCTATTCACGCAAATACTCCAATACCCCTTCCACCTGATGCAGGAATAGTTCAAGAAGCCATAGAAAAGGTCCTTTTAGCAGCAAAAAACTAAGCCTGATTTTCAAGGAGAACTTTCATTTTCCCCAGGACTTTTTTGTTAAACAAGGCTCCTTCAAGCATGCCCCTGTATAAAAATTCCGACCTGGCACCTGCATTATCAACATCTCCCGTGCCATAACCCTCTGTTATGGAATGAATAACCCTTTGTATGGAAAAGCTTATCATTGGCCCTGCCTTTGTTCTGCTCTCTATAAAGGCATCTGCTTCAGATAATTTTTTTATAATATATCCCATTTTGCCAGGGTCGGATTTGTCTCTTCCGCTTTCTATCATCTCCTTTAAATCAGCAGCAAATCTTATGCCCTTTTCCAGAACAGGGATGAGCTCCTCAATTTCAGCAAGCATCTCATCTGCTTTTTTTAACACTGCAGAATGATTTTCATCCTTCCCTGTTTTTGCTGCTGAATATATTAAATCATCAATAAGATCCTGAATGCGAACAGTGCTTTTATTAAAGGAAATTTCATTGCTTTTTATATTTTTTATGCCCTTGATAAATACACCATCAGCACTGGCATTAATCAAAGAAGGATCCTTCCTGTTTTCAAACCAGTTTATAAAAATCATCATTTTACTGTTGCTATGTACCGGATAATTATTTTTCCCGGGAACCATAATTTTAGGCATAAATGAAAGCTGTTTTCTGTTAAACATCTGCGGAGTATTAAACCTGTTTATCCTTTTGTACATCTGCTCATCAAGGTATGAACCCCTTGCATGCGCAAGCCCTGAGGTAAAGGAAAGATCCTGTCCCACAAGAATTACAGGAGAAGCCCCTGTCTGTCTGGCAAAATCATAGGCATTTGTTGAAACAGAACCACCATGTGCAAGCTCCCCTCTTGGAGGCAGGGCAGATTCAATCCATTTCATCATTTCAAAGGCCACACCTGTCATTACCATGGGACCTTTAAAAAATCTGGGTATTGATGGATGCACTGTGGGATCTGCAACAAGAACTGTGGAAGTTTCACCTGTGCCTTCAAGGTATCTGGCATTTATAATCTGGGGATCAACAGCAATGCAAAAATGCGGGACAATTCCATTATCAAGAAGAATTTTATAGGATGTATCCACAGCTACAATTAAAGCCCTGTGCATATTTTCCCGAATAAAATCAAGGCTCTTTATCAATGAAGGGCCTGCACCAACAACAATTGCAGGAATACCTTTAAATTTTTCAAAAAAAATGGAAGCTCCAGATGAACCTGATATGGCCCTTATATTTCTTGAGATATTGGAAACCCAGGTCTTTTCAAATTTTGAAAGAGTGGCAATATTTACATCCTTTGTAGAAATAAAGGATTTAACAGAAATCGACATTTCAGAATAGTAGTCCGGATAGATCTGAAAAGATCCGCGGTGAGTTACAAAAACTGATCTGCGCGACGATCTTCCCTTTAATGCCTGCGCCACCATTTCTTCAACAGGATCAATAATAATGCCTAATCTGCTATCCTCAAAAAGCGTTTTTAAATCCCTGTTTTCAAGAGCCCTGCGAAAAATATCCTTATCCTTTTCTATTACCAGGACAAATGTGTCTTCCCCGCATTTATCAAGTATTGCCTCACACAAATAGCCAAAACCAAATCCTAAAACAACAACAAGATCCCTGTTCTTAAAATCCGTCTCTGCTGCCACCCTCTCAGCTTCGCGCACAGGATCAATTCTACTGTGAATAAAAAGGCGCTTCCCATCTTTTGTCAGGGCAGATGGAACCCTGTGCCCTGATTTGGAATCAACGACCTCAATAGAGCTTATACTATCACTCAAATCAGGTAGTAAAAAATTCCTGGAATCCACTACTGCTTTGTTTTCATTATAATAATTTTTCATTTAATATCAACGCATATTGATAATTACAGAATCAGTATTTTTAAGAACAACCCCTGGCAAGGGGTTTTGTGCAAAAACCCGTCCCTTGCCCTTTATATAGTAGCTCACCCCAAGGCTTCTGTTTATATCAGCCAGTATTCCGGATATTTCCTGAAAATCCATACCTCTTAAATCAGGCATTGTATTGCCTGTAAAAAGCCCTCTGGAAGAACTTTTTTTAAGTTCTACTGAAACCATAGCCCTGCCCCCTGTTCCAAGATATGGCAAAACCCTTTCAGTAATTTTTTTAAACACAGGCGCTGCAGTTGCCCCACCAGTAAGATTATCACCTGGATCATCTATTACCACAATAACACAAATTTGCGGATCTGAATACGGGGTAATACCCACAAATGAAGAAATATTCCTGTCAGAATAGGCTCTCAAAGATTTTATGTACTTTTGGGATGTTCCGGTTTTACCGGTATTCCCATAATAAAAAGAAAAAGCCCTCCTGCCTGTTCCTGAATCAACTGTTTCCTTCATCATTTTCATTAAAAGAGCAGCATGCTCCTCCTTCATTATGCGCCCATTGCTGCCAGGATAAAAGGATTTTACAATAGTACCATCAGGCTTTTCAACACTCTCAATTATGGAAGGGCGCATGTAAACTCCTTTGTTCCCTATTGCTCCAAAGGCAGCAGCCATCTGCAAAGAAGTAACTGCAATTTCATGTCCAATAGCTATGGAATACTTTGAAAGACCAGACCACTGGTTTACCGGCCTTAAAATACCCTCAGCTTCACCAGGAAGCCCTGACCCTGTTTCCTTGCCAAATCCGAACTTCCCAAGAGTATCATAATATTTTCCTCTGTCAAGGCCCATTACTGACTGGATTATCCCTGCATTGCAGGAGTATTTAAGTATATCCATCATGCTAACTTTGCCATGCTCATGAAGACAGTTTATGATCACCCCTCCAACCTCAACCTCACCTTTACACAAATAATCTTTTTTAAAAAGATCAGGCCTATGCTCAAGCAGTGCAGCAGCAGCAATGATTTTTAAAGTAGAACCAGGCTCAAAAGCATCAACAACAGAAAAAAGCTTTCTTACCTGCAGATTATAATCCTGATACCTGTTTAAGTTAAAAGAAGGAGCCTTTGCCAAAGCAAGTATTCTTCCTGATTTAACATCAAGTACAACTGCAGAACCCTGACTTGCACGGTGTTTGCTCATAGCAAGCTCAAGCTCCTCTTCTGCAATATTCTGAATAAGCCTGTCAATTGTTAGTCTTAAATTCTTTTTTTGATATATCTGCCGCGATATTTCATCCTTTACAATCTCATCCCTTCCTGAAAGAAGAGAGTTAAACTGGTGCTCTATGCCTTCAAGGCCTGTATTATCAACACCAACAAACCCAATAACACCAGCAGCAAGATCATTGTATGGATAAAGCCTTTTGTATTCATTTCTAAAATGTATTCCCTTTATATTAAGGGCTTTTACTGCATCAACAACAGAGTCATCTGCTTTTCTAAGAAGCCAGACAAAGCGCTTACCTCTTTGCAGCCTCTCCTGTATCCAGGGAACGTTTTTTTTCAATATGGGAGAGAGGGCTCTTGCCACAAGCGCAGGATCATTTATTTCTTCAGGATTGGCAAATATGGATTCCTTCACTACGCTAATAGCTAAAACATAGCCATTGCTATCAAGAATGTAGCCCCTTCCTGTATCTATTACTTCAGATGGAGGAATAATTATTTTTTCAGAAAAATGGAGGTTAAAGAGTTTAAGTATTATTAAAAGAAATATAACAAAAATTAAAAAGGCTGTCAGGTACACTCTTCTATTAAAAGCGGATCTATTCATATTTCTTTCCTGCTTTTATACGATACAGCTTCTCCTGGCAGCCCTGCCGTAAAAAATTTTATTTAATTAGCCCCAAATGACTAAAGTTTCCATTTAATATTTCCTTTGTATTCCAGTAGAGTACCAGCGCTCTCCCTTTTACAGAGTCAATATCAAGATAACCGAAATATCGTCCATCAGAAGAATTTGTCCTGTTATCGCCAAGTACAATTATCTTCCCATCAGGAACAATTCCTTCTATATTATTATGGCTGCCAATATTGAAATGTGCATAATCTGTGGGTTTGCCCAGGGTATAGGGTTCATCCTGTTTTTTGCCGTTTATGTAAACAAACCCATCTTTTATACTAAAGTCATCTCCTGGAAGAGCTATACAGCGTTTTATATAGTCCTTATGCTTTTCACTTTCAACAGGAGGGGTAAAGATCACAATATCTCCCCTTTCTATTTCTCTTATTGAAAGAAACTTGAGGTGAATCCCCTTATCCATGCCAAGCATCCTGGGAACAACAGGGCCATAGGTTATTTTTTCCACAAAAAGATGATCCCCTATTTTAAGGGTTTCCTCCATTGAACCAGTGGGGATATAGTAGGCCTGCACAACATACTGAATAATATGAACAGCAAGCACAAGAGCAACTACAATAGCATCAGCAAGCTCCCAAACCTTTTTAATGAGGGCACTCCTTTTAGGAGACAAATCCTCAAGATTTTGCTTAACAAGCTCCCTTGATTCCTCAGGAAGCAGCCCCAATGGAAAAGAAACAGCTGAATATTTATCGCGTATTAAAAGATTGCCTGCAAGATTTACTTCAAGAAAGGTTATTTCATCAGCGGGTATTTTAACAGTTTTTTCAGCGCTTTTTATTTCTACATATGCTGTATTAAAATGTATTGACCCGCCCTTATATTTATTATACTTTACAATATAATTGATAAAGCGTATAAGGTAAAAGGTAGTTGCAAGGCTCCCTATAAAATAAACCGCCATGCACGGAGTTTTAACAAAAGGAATAGCTACTGCCAAAAACAATGTGGAATAAACGAAAAGGAAAAGATAAAGCGATTTTTTAAAAAAAAATCTGGAAACTTCACGATCTTTGATAACAGAATATTCTGAATCAATATCTCGTGATTTATCAAGTCTGAAAAACTGAATCATTTATTTCTCCTTGGAAACACAATAAAGAGCCTATAATAATAAAGTAAAGTGGAGTAAAAGAAACAACAAAAAAGCTACAAAATACAAAATTCATTGTACAAATAACAGTGTACATTAAAAATAGTTAAGAATAAGTGTCTACAACTTTTTTGTTAGAAAACATATGAAAACATTAGAAGATATACTAAAAAAAACATCAGAGGAACAATTAAAAGAGATAGCATCACTTCTATCTATTAAAAGCATTAATGAAAACAGATTGAGAAACACTCTGCTCAATATATTCAGCCTGTCAAAAGTAATGTCAACATTTACACCTGAAGAGCTTATAATACTTAAACTTCTCTATTCAGATAATGATGGAATATCCTTTGGAGAAATACAAAAAAAGACCGGAATAGACGTTCAACAAATTGAAGCCTCCATGAATGTTTTAAGCAATAATCTTTTTGCATATATTACAAAGAACAGACAGCTCCTTAACAAAAAAATGGACAAGGCTTACTGTATTGAAGAAATTGCAGAAACCTTTAAAATATCCAGCTACAACGACATTAAAGAGTACCTCCAGAATAGCCAGGAAAAAATGATAAGCAGCCCCTCCGGGGCAAATGCTCTTTTAAAAATTAAAGATCAAAAAAACATTTCCATTATAAAGGAACTCATTGAAAAAGGCGGGATTTCATCCATAAAAGAATTATCTGATATTTACCAGAATCCGGATTATGAAAAAAGAATACTGGATCTTATTGATAAAAAAATACTCCGTTATTTTTACATAATTACAGACAGTGTAAATATATATATTGCACTTTGCGAAGACATTTTGCCCCACATGTCCTCCCTTTTTACAGAAAAAACCGAACCTGTTGCTATTAACAACAGCTTTAATTCAATCATAAACCTTTTACATGCCTATGACTCCATATCTTCATTTGGCCTCTTCCTTACAAAACAGGGAAGATTCAGAAAAATAGACATAAAAAAAATCGCTGACAAAATGCTCAATACAAAAGACTCACAAGGGGAGCTGATTAATAAAGAAGAAACATCCCTATTCTCTCTACAGCTTTTAAACATCCTGGAATGCCTTAAAATTGACAGGGACATTGGACTGGTAAGCTTAAAGAAAATAGCAGATAAACTTGATGATCCTGTACAGATGCTAAAAGCCATATTTAACAGAATTATTGGAGGACACAGATCCGATGATATTTTCACATCAGGGATTGCCATACCTGATCCAGCTGATATTAAAATAATTCTTCCCATTTTACAAAAGTTAAAAAAATCTGATTTTCATTATCTTAATCTTCTTTTTACCATATCTGAAAGCATAAACAATGTGAAAAAACTGGAAAAGCTTGTTCCGATCAGCCCTGAAGAAGAAGCCAGAAGATTTCATGACCTGATTGATTTTTTAACCATAACAGGGGTTCTGGGAGTTGACCAGGGACAGCTCTTTATTACAGAAGAGGGGAAATGGCTCCAGGCAGCCCTGGGAAATAAAAAGTATGCACGCGATGCTGATGCAAAAAGATGCGTTTACATAAACCCTGACTTTACCTTAATGATACCTGATCAGGAACTGGATCCTGTTTCCCTTTACTATCTTTTGGCATATACTGATATTGTGAAAGATGATGTTATAGTAGAAGTTGCAATTACAAAAAACTCTATTATAAACGCAAACAAAAGGGGAATGTACATAGACAGGTTCATTTCCACACTTAACAGGTTTGCAAAAAACGGGATTCCTCAAAACCTTGAGTTTCTGTTAAAGGAATGGACAAACCAGACAATAAGAATAGAAATATCAAGATCAATATTGATGCACTCTAGCCACAGCTCTCTGCTTGATGAAATATCCTACAGCAGTATAGCTGGTCTGATTATAAAAAGAATATCAGAAAATTACGCTATTATTGATAAAGATTCTATTGATGATATAGTGAAGTTTTCAAAAAAATTTGATGTTGTAATAAATATATTTGAAAATCAGGACACCTGATCAATCTACAAGAACCTTTATTTTTACCGGGAAATTCCAGTCCATGTACTCCTGGAGGGCATTTATTACTTTATCCTGAACAAAATAAAGCTTGCCATTAAGCTTAACCAGCCCCCCTTTATAGTAAGTGTGCTTCATTTGATGCTCCACCCAGCCAACAAGCTCTACCTTTTTCCAGTTATCCACAGTCTTTAAAACAGGAAGTTTTCGCAAATGAAGTTCCTTAATAATACCGTTTTTTACAGAATCAGCTAAAATTCTTTCCCATTCCATTTATAATATCCTGTCTTTAATCATTTAATTTTTATTATTTTTATACTTCTAAAACTTTATCTTATAAAAAATAGAACTTTTCTATTAGTTATATATTCTAAAGTAATGAATATATAACTAATGTCTCTTTTTAAGTTCCATATTTTCGTCCATAAGCGATTTTATCCTTAATGTCAACTCTTCATTTTCTTTTTTTATGCGTAAAAGCTCTCCATGAAGTTCAAGCGCTTCCACCCTGCTAAGCTCTGCAACATTATTTGTTGCATCTATTATTTTTCTGGCATCATAAAACTCTTTTGCAGTATAGTCAATCAAAGCCTCCTGTGCTTCAATAACCCTATTTGCATCAAGAAGCTCATGCTGTCTCAAAACATCAAGCATTTCCTCAGCCAAAACCCTTTCTTTAAGAAAGAAGTAATCTTTATTTCTCATAAGAGCTATTCGTCTAATCACATCATTAAGATTAAGCTGCTCTTCCATTAGCTTTTTTTCAAAATCTATCATTTTCAGAAACACCTCCTTGTCAGCTTTGCCATCAAAACACTTGTCATAACAGGGTTTTAGCATTGCTTCAAAAACTTCAAGGCGTGATTCAGATTCTTTTGCTACAAAAGCCATTAAATTTCTATATTTTTCAACGAGTATTGTTTTCTCCAAAAGAAGAAGAAACTCCCTTTTATCAACAGGACTGGCAATAAGTTCAACATGTGTTATATTGGATGTTTTTATATCAACAGTACTGATTTTGTCCTGGTCCATTACAACAAATTTAACCTTGCTGCTCCCCCCTTCAAGAGATTCAACAAAAGCTAAAATACTGCTTATTTCCAAACCTTCAATATGAAAAATAAGGATATAGTTATCCCTGCAAGTAACAAGAATATCTTTTTGAGAAAAAGTTGAAACAACCTTAACAGTAAGACCCAGGGATTCAATAACCTTGGCAAGCTCTCTACCCTCATAATTATCTGTGAAAACTACGACATTAGCATTTTCCATGAATTACCCTGTATGAAATTTTGACTTACATAATAAAACTATACTTTTATATTTTTTTAAAACAACTCTTTTTTATATTTTTTTTCAATTGAAGAAAAAATCAGGCTTCTCATCAGTAATTCTGCTCAATAAAAGAGTTGGTGTTTATGTTTACAAAAAATAATATAATAAAAAATACTTGTCATTACCTGTATATATTTAATTTTGTCCTAAAGTAACAAAAAATTATAGACTGAGGAGAAAATTGAAATTTAAAAAAACAGGTGCAACATTGCTTGTAATCGCAGCAATGTTTTTTGGATATAACAAATGGGTCTTTTCATGGGGATTATTCGATCTCTTTACAGATCAGACCTTTACACAGGAGGGACTGGAAAAGGTAAAGGAGTTCAATCCGGAAACAGATATTCTCTATCTTCCAGGACTTTCCGGGAAAGATATATTCCAGGCTTCAAAGGATCTTTCCATAACAAGAAAAAAAGAGATAAGAAAATTCATATACCTTTATCTTACAACTGGACGGGAATATATAAAAGCATCTATATGCAGATCCTACGATTACATGGATATAATACAGGATATACTAAAGGAGTACCCGGATATTCCTTCGGAAATTGCAGTGCTCCCTCTTCTTGAAAGTGGATTTAACCCTATGGCGGTTTCAAAGAGCAATGCAATAGGTTTATGGCAGTTTTTAAATAACACCTCCGTATATTTCGGATTGAAAAATGACAAATGGGTTGAGGAGAGAAGAGATATTGACAAGTCAACCCGTGCTGCTTTTGAACATCTGCGCCACCTCTATAATACATTTGGCTCCTGGGATTTGGCTCTTGCAGCCTATAATGGTGGTGGCGGGCAAATTAAAAGAGCAATGGATAAAACCGGAGCTTCTGATATATGGGAACTAAAAAAAACAGGAGTGCTTACAAAGGAAACAGAGGAATATGTTCCACGATACATAGCTCTTCTGATAATTTATAACAACCAGAAGCTCTTTGGCCTTGAAAAAGAAATACCAAAGCCCGAAAAGGAAGACACCACTTTAATAAAACTGGAATATGCAGTTGATAT
>CAYTLM010000077.1:0-10218 GCA_964438485.1 uncultured Leptospirales bacterium
CCCCATTAGCAAGAAAATTCATAAGAAAAGAAGCCCCAAGCCCTGCAAAGCCAAGACCTATAAAAAGGGTTAGCCCAATAGATTCAAAGTAAGCAAAAATTTTATATGTATTTTCAAAATTTTTTGTCATATATGAACTCACAATAAGGAGCGCAGTGCCTGTACCAAGTACAGCGCCTCCCTGAAAACCTCCACCAGGTGAAAGATGGCCATGCAAAACCAGGTATGCGCCAAAGATCATAATTATAGGATAAAGGATAAAAGCTCCTGTTGTTACAATTCTTGTTCTGTTAAGAGGAAAACCATCATCTCCCAGAAGATTAATATTCGGTGCTGTTCCATAACCGCTTATGGACAATAGAAGCATGGCAACTGCTGTAACAACAATATAAAGAACAGTAGCCTCACCCAGTGTGTCAAAGCCCCTGTAATCAAATACAACTGAGGTTACAATATTATTGGAGCCTGTTTCACGCTGACCATTTCTAAGGAAGTAAT
The DNA here is from genome assembly GCA_964438485.1 of uncultured Leptospirales bacterium. Lineage (GTDB taxonomy): Bacteria > Spirochaetota > UBA4802 > UBA4802 > UBA5550 > JBBAGC01. The sequence goes on from CAYTLM010000077.1 coordinate 499, forward strand.
CATCCATGGTTAAAACATTATTAACATCTGTAACCTGGCTGGATCTGTCCTTAAAAACATCATCACTTCCAGCAGGTTCCCCAACAGGGTGCAGCCTTATAACAGCCATAAAAAGAAACCCTGTAATAAGCACAAGGGAAAGAAAGCTGCCTAGTCTCATCATTCCTCTCTCCTCCTTGTCATTCTTATTGCTATTACAAAAATACATACAGTGAGTGCTGCGCCTATTGCAGCCTCAGCAATTGCCACATCAGGAGCATCAAGCAAATAAAAAAGAGCTGTCATTACAAGACCAAAAACAGAAAAGCTTATAATGCTCGCAAGCAGATCCCGTAAAAAAAAGCTTATAAGCGCAGAAAGCACGAGTACTATTGAAAAAATAATAAAAATTATAGATAATGACATAAACCCTACCCTGTTAAATATCCTTTCTTATTCCGGTTTCTCCTGATCTACCTGAGCAGAAACTTTATCTGTTTTTTTAAATCTTTCAGAAAACTGATCCACCCTGGCCCCATAGGGCTTAACCCCTGAAAGCATTGCAGCCCTTCCTATTGCATGTGCACTGATTGGATTTGTAAAAATTACCACAAAAAGAGCAGCCAGAGAATGTATAATTATTACAAGGCTTGTTTCTTCGTAGTGAAAAATATTCATTACTACTACGCCCCCAACAATAAAGATGCAACCAAAGGTTGTTGTTTTTGTAGCAGCATGAAGCCTTGTATAAACATCGGGAAACCTTATAAGCCCCAGCACACCCAAGGCATTAACAAAAACTCCTATGGAAAGAAACACATAGACCAGAATTTCAAGTTTAGCCATTTACTTATTCCTCTCTTCCCTGAGATACCTTGCAATGTATATTGTGCCCACAAAGGATAAAAGACCGTAAATAATAGCAATATCAATGTACAAGGCCTTGCGAAAAGCAGCACCAAAGGCAACCAGCAAAGTAACAATCAGGGTGTTGATTGTATCAAGGGCCACTATTCTTTCAGGAATATTTTTACTAAAAGCCATTCTTAATAAAGCAAGTAGAACAAAAACACATAAAATTAATGAAGTAATAAGAAGATATTGTGTCATATAATCCTGCGCTAATTATAAATTTTCTTGAGCCAGTAATGCACAAATGGAGCTACTTCTTTAGGTTCAAAGGAATCATCTCTTCCCTTTTTCCAGGAAAGACAGTGTATATAAAAGGAATTATCATTTTCATCCATTTCCAGAGTAAGAGTTCCTGGTGAAAGGGTAATTGAATTGGCAAGGAAATAGGCGCCTATACCGCTTTTATATCCGGTTTCGAGTTTTATTACAGCAGGATTAATTCTCCCTGTAATAACCCTGTACATAACCTCAATATTAGCAACAAGGAGCGAAAGGAAAAAAGGTATTGTCATATAAATAACCAAAGCCGCCCATCTGATAGGATTAAAAAGATGTCCAGAAACAGTAGCTGGCACCAGCTTATGCCCTGCTGCAGCTATGATGATGCTCATAACAACACCTGCACCAAACTCTTCATATGACCAGAAATATAAAAAATCTCCTGACCCTGCTGTAAGTGCAAGATAGGAGATTATACTGATATTAAAATAAAAAAAGAATGCCATTTTCATTCACCCTTATACATCTCTTTTGAATACATACAAACTCTTGTAATTCATTAAAACAATTATTTCAAGGATAATTTTTAAATTTACTCTTATATAAGATAATTATTCACAATAAAAGTATTAGAATCAACTATAAACCAGAAAAAGAGAGTTATTTTTAAAATTTTTGAAAATTTGAGTTGCTAATATACAAAGAACCTGTACAGTATACTGGAATAAATATTTTATTTAAAATCCGGGTTAACAAATGAATAGTTATAGTAAAATTCTCTCTGAATTTATGAAAGAAAAAGCTGTCTGGCTAAAGGATTTCTGTAATATCCCATCTGAATGGTACTTTATTGATGTTGATGAAGAGGAGATATTGTCCTGGGATCAGGAAACATCTAAAAAGATATGGGATAAAATAAAGGTCTGTGTTGAAAAGAACGAAGCCTCTGGGCTCAACTTCAAGCTCTGCCCATTCTGCTATAAAAACAACTATGATCATGCCCTTACAAAGCCTGGAAGATACAACCCTGCGTGCATAGAATGCGGCTATGGAAAAAGACACGGCATATGCACAGACATAGCAAGCAAATGCGACTTTAGAAAAATTCTCGATGAATTCAACAAGGTGCGCATGAACGTGTACAAATGCCTGGCAAATGATTATTACAAGCTTATGATAAGCAAGCTGGAAAATGAATATTTAAAACAGGATTAAAAACAGAGCAATCAGATTTTATCTTTAAAATCTTTATAAAGCCTTTAACTACCTGACATCAGGAAAAGTTAAACCTGGTGTATTTTTATAACCCCTCAAAATTATTACATCTCAAAACATAACTCTTAAAAACTTCTGATAATATCTTCTTTACATTTTTTTTGCTTTTATTATATATGATATAAAATAATTATCAGAAATTTTTTTACTAAAACTCCTGAAACTTTAAGGAGAACATATTATTTCAATTCAGCTTAATACCCGGAGGTTAAGATAAAAATGTATAGTCTTGGCATAAATGTTGGCTCTTCAAGTATAAAGGCGGTGCTTCTTGATGAGGAAAAAATAATATGGCATCAGATTTTACCCCATGAAGGAGATTTCAAAAATACCATACAAGCTGTTCTAAACAACAAAAATATACCTGGTGAAGTGCAGGTTCTTGTAACAGGGACAGAAGGCAGATACCTTCTTAACTTCAACAGCGTAATTGAATCAATATGCATTGAAGAAGCCCTCAAGGATCTTGAAGAGAAAGTAGATGCAGTTATCTCTCTTGGAGGAGAGAATTTTATTGTTTACTCTATAGATGAGGAGCTTAAAATTATAACAGAGTTTTCAGGAAACAAATGCGCATCTGGAACTGGCGAGTTTTTTAAACAGCAGCTTGGAAGAATGGACATGACCCTGGCAGATGTTGTGCACATCCCGGAAAATGCGAAGATCTCCCCTCTTTCATCAAGGTGTTCAGTATTTATGAAAAGCGACTGCACACACAAGCTTAACAAAGGTGAGGCCACAAAATATGATATAGTACTTTCACTCACTGATGTAATGGCTACAAAAGTTGCGGACTTCCTGAAAAAAGCCAAAATTACTTCAGGAAGAGTACTCCTTGCAGGGGGAGTGACACAAAATAATTTTATCATTAAATTTCTTAAAGAAAAGCTGCCTGAACTCACAATCATAGTTCCTGAACAGGCTACTTATTTTGAAGCATATGGAGCAGCACTCCTGGCAAAAAAATTAGGCAACCCCATGCTTCCACAGTCAAAACTGTTTAAAAACAATAATTTAGGCTTTGGGAAATATCCCTCTCTTCTTTCTGCAAACGGTAAAGTTAACTATATATCCTCATCCAGAACAGAAGTAAAAGCAGGTGGAGAATATATTCTGGGTATAGATGGAGGCTCAACAACCACAAAAGTTACCCTTGTTGATATAGAAAACGGCGGTATAGTTGCTGAACATTATGGAAGAACACATGGTGATCCGGTTCAAGCCTTAAAACAATGCCTTATAGAAATAAAAAAACAAATAACAGAAAAAATAGAAGACTCCCCCATAACCATAAGCATGGCAGCCACAACAGGCTCATCCAGGGAAATACTCGGTGTTTTTATGGAAACACCTGCCATATATAATGAAATCATAGCCCACGCAACAGGGACCACCTATTTCAAAAAAGATATAGATACAATTTTCGAAATAGGCGGACAGGACGCGAAATATGTTTATTTAAAAAATGGAGTACCCATTGACTATGCCATGAATGAAGCATGCTCAGCAGGAACAGGCTCATTTCTTGAAGAATCAGCCTCAGGGGATCTCAATATTACAGATGTAAAGGAAATAGGTGACATTGCCCTAATGGCAGACAACCCCTTAAAATTCGGGGAACACTGCTCTGCATTTATTAACTCTGATATACGCAAAGCCATACAATACGGCGCATCAAGGGAGGATATTACAGCAGGAATTGTAACATCAATAGTTTCCAACTATTTAAACAGGGTTGTGGGAAACAGAACCATTGGCCAGAATATTGTACTCCAGGGCGGTGTTGCAAAAAACAAAGCTGTGCCTCTTGCCTTTGCAATGCTCCTTGACAAGGACATTACAGTTCCACCGGATCCTGAACTCCTTGGAGCCTTTGGCGTTGCTTTAATGGCAAAGGAAAAAATCGATGCAGGACTCCTTGAAAAAAAATCCTTTGATATTGATTCAATAATTAAAACTGATATAATATATGAAAAAGAATTCATTTGCCGCTCATGCGATAATTACTGCTCAATCAGAATTTTAAAAGTCAATTCCCACCAGTATATGTTTGGAGGGCGCTGCAACAAGTATGCAAACTCAAGAAAGAAAACCAGTATTGACGAAGCAGCTGTATTCAATTATATAGACAAACGGGATGATCTGCTATTCATAGACTGCGCACCCCCTGAATCAGAATTCGTTCAAAAGAAAAATTACACAGTAGGAATACCTAAAGGGTTTTCCGTATATACACTCTGGCCCCTTTACTCATGGTTTTTTCATACCCTGGGAATAAAAGTTAAGCTGTCAGAAACAATAGAGCCGGACGGAGTTGCCAAGGTTGAAAGCGCCTACTGTTTCCCTGCGGAAATAGTGCATGGTGCAATGCAGTCTTCAATAAATCAGGGAGTGGATTTTTTCTTTATACCTCACTTCAGGGACATGCCATCCTATGTAGAAGATGTTCATGCCAACTTCTGTCCAATAACACAAAGTCTTCCCTATTACATGAAAAAAGCTTTCCCTGAAATTGAGGATAACCGGATTCTTGCTCCTGTAATAAGCTTTAAATATGGACTCGAAAAAGCCCTTGAAGGTTTTCTGGAAATGGGCACACAGCTTGGAGTATCCCAGCACGAAATAGAAAAGGCCTTTAGAATTGCATGCAATAAACAGGATGAGTTTTTCAGACTCTACAAAAACATGGGTATTGAAGCGCTTAAAAAAGCCCGGGAAACAGACCACCCTGTAATAGCCCTCCTTGGCAGGCCCTACAATGCCTTTACCAAAGATGCCAACATGGGTATTCCAAAAAAATTCACAAGCAGGGGCTATTCCATAATCCCCTTTGATATGCTCCCCTTTGAAGAGGTTCAAATCTATAATAATATGTACTGGTACTATGGTCAGCAGGACATGAAAGCCGCATCATTTTTAAAAGATGAAGACAACATCTTTATTACATTCATAAGCAACTTCTCATGTGCACCTGACTCCTTTATGCTGCACTATGTAAAATGGATCATGGGAACAAAACCTTTCCTTATCCTGGAATTAGACTCTCATTCAGCTGATGCAGGCATAGACACAAGGATCGAGGCTTTTCTCGATATTATTGAAGGATACAGAACAAAGTTTTCAGGGGCAGATGAAAACAGATACGACAATGGCCTTCGTTTTATAAACAACAAAAGAGAACCTCTTCATGTTTATGATTCCATCAATAAAAGAAAAATAGATATCTTCAACAATCCTAAAGCTAAACTTCTGCTGTCAAACATGGGAAGGCTATCCAGTGAACTTCTGGCAGCATCTCTCCGGGGCATAAATGTAAATGCAGAAGCAATGCCGCTTCCTGACATATACACCCTGCAAACAGCGCGCAGCTTTATGTCCGGCAAAGAGTGCCTCCCTGCTCAGCTTGTACTTGGAAGTGCGTTAAAATATCTGCAATCTGATAAATACAGGAAGGATGAAACATATCTCCTTTTTGTGCCAACAACAACCGGTCCCTGCAGAACAGGACAATACTTTATCTTTTATGAAAATCTTTTCAGGGATTTAAAGATGGAGAATGTGGTTGTAATAACACTTGATTCTGATAACTCATACAATGAACTTGGTGTAGATTTTTCCAAAAACGCCTGGTGGGGGCTGATAATTGCAGATTACATGAAAGATGTGGAAACATCCCTGAGAACCTGCGCACTTGATCCTGCAGCAGCAATAGCAAAGTATGATGAGCTTTGGCATAAGCTTGTTGAGGTTGCTGAAAAAGATATAAAAAAAATTATACCAACACTTGAAAAAATAGCATCTGAAATATCCAAAATTCCACTTAAACAAAAGGTTAAGGATACTCCAAAGGTTCTTATTGTAGGTGAAATCTATGTACGCAGAGACGACTTTGCAGTAGATGAGCTTATAAGACTTATGAGCAAAAAGGGCATAATAGGAAAAGTTTCCGGCATAAGTGAATGGATATACTACACAGACTTTGTGCGGAAAAATGAGATAATGAAAAGATACAAACTTCTTCCATGGTACAAAAAACTTTTCTCAAAAGAGTTAAGAGACCGCATTGTCTGGGAAATTGAAGAAAAGTGGAAACATCGTGTTGAACATAAAGTAAAAGAAACACTTGCTTCAACAGGACTTATTCCGGAAACTCCCCATGATATGACGGAAATAATGGATAACTCCGAAAAATATTTTGTATCAAAGGAGCTCGATTCTGAAATTTCAATTTCAAGCGGGATAGCATCAACAGCAATGCTTCATGATTATTCAGGGGTTATAAACATCTCACCATTTGCCTGTTTAATAGGAAGGGTAATTGAAGGGCTTATAACACCCTGGAGCAGGGACAGAAATTATCCTGTTATGTCAGTAGAAATTGACGGTGCAGTGCTTCCTCCAAATATAATAAGCAAGCTGGAAATATTTATGCTCAATGTGCTAAGATTCAGGCAAAACCCTGAAGACAGCGATCTTGTTGAAATAAATGAACTGGAAGACGCTTCAATGTGCAGAAGGATTATACGCTAAAAATTTTACTTCCCGGGGACGCTCAAGATAGCCTGTCCCTGGGAAGAATAATATAAAAAATAATTATTTCTCAACATCCTTTTTAAACATATCTTTTTTAAAATCCTTAAGACCCTTTAAAATCCTGTCTTTATCGTCCTTATATTTCCCCATAATTTTTCCATATGCTTCCTGATAATCCGCTTTAACCTTTTGAATAGCCTGATAGTTTGCAAGCTGCTGCTCCTTTACTTTCCCGGATTTATCAGCTGCCTCCTGAAATTTCCCATAAACATCACTATCTTCAAAATCAGTCATAAGACTGCGCACATTCATGCTGGAAGCTTCACAAAGCATTAAATATGCAGCTGTGTCCTTTTCAGCTTTTATTATTTTTTCACCTGATTTTCCAAGGTCATCTTCAGATTCAATTCCTTCAACTTCCTTACCTATTTCACTTATAGCTATGCTATTTTTATCGCTCTCCAGTTCAAATCTGTCCATATACCTCTTATACTTCCTGGCCTGTCTGTCCGCTCTCTTTTCAAGTTCTTCATTTTTATTGCTCTCCCAGGAATCAGGTTCAAGGTTTTTCCTTTTTGCAGATGGTTTCAGTGCCACTCCAGCCTCAACAGAATTTCCAGGCTTAAGCTCAACTGAACCATAAAAATTTTCAATATCAAGCCCACCCTCTTCAAGGCTTATCATGGAATCACCGCCCCTGCTTACAACAACATCAAACTCGGTTCCACGCACAGAACAAACAGTTGTGGGAGTGTAAAACCTGTATTCACCCTTTTGAAGTTTTTCTAACTTCCCCTTAACCTGGCCGGAAATAACTGAAACCTCATCTGAATCCTTTATATTTGCACTCCCGATTTTTACAACAGTATCGCCTTGAACAGTAATTTTGCTATTGTTTGAATAGGAAAGCTCAACCATTGCGCCTTTGCCGGTTTTTATAACATCGCCATTGCCCACAGTGTTTCCCATTTTCAAAGAAGTAACCTTGCCCTTTCTTTCCATTTTAACATCACCCAAAAAAAAGGAGACCTTCATTGAATAGGCATAAACTGGTAATAATATTAATAATAAAAACATTGATATTTTTATTCTCATTTTCTTCTCTCCAGAGTTTATTTGAACAAATATAAAAAACAAAAGGGATAATTACAATATTTTTTATAAAAATTTATTGTGGTGTTAATATAATATTTTTTAATATACCTGAATCTGAATCAGGAACAGATACATTTGTACTACCTGTTTCATAACCGGTTTTTTGAAAGGAGAGTGTATATTTCCCTGAGAGCAAAATTCTGTGATAGTATCCATTTGCATCTGTCTTTACGATTATATCTTCCTTATAAATATCCTCGTTTTTATGAGTAACCCGTACTTGTACAGCATCAACGCCATCACCTGAACCATCTGTCACTCTGCCAAAAATCCCCTGTCCTCCTTTTTGAATATATGCAACAATAGAATCTCTGTTATAATCAAAAACCTGTATTGCCTCTTCCACAGTTTTAGGAGTACGTTTTGCCACCTCAACAGTAAGGTCAAGACAACCTGTTTTAAGGTAACTCCAGTCCTGCAAAGATCCTGTAATAACATACCAGTCTCCACCATTGATTATACCATCCTCCATATCCTGGGACTTATAAATATCAGGGTTATCCATAAAACGGTTTGGCTCGACACCTGCCCTGGAATAGGCAAAGGCAAATTCCCGTACAAGATCATTTTCTAAAGGCACATCTTTCCTATAATCAAAGGGAATATTAACAAGCACAGCACCTGAATGGAATGTGACGGAAAGATGAAAATTCTGCTCAAGGGAAAATTTGCGCAAAGCCTGTGACTCTGGTTCTGAAAAGGCTTCTGTGCCATGTCCTGAACCAGAGGCCCAATTTGCATCAAAATTCCTGTTAAGATCAACACCATTATCATTTCGCCTCCCTGCAACAGCAAGGCCATCGGGATTGAGCACAGGAATAATTGCTATATAGCGGGAATTAATTAATTTAGTTATCTCATTATCTGTATCATTGACATTATAATTTTCAACAAGATACTTAATAAAATAGATCATAATTTCAGAAGAAATTATTTCTGAACCATGTATTCCTCCTGTAAGACGAATCCTTGGTTTTGATTCAGGTGCATCAGGATTGCCTGATATAATTATAGCTTTAATCTCTCTGCCACTTACACTTTTGCCTATAGTTACAACGCGGGTAATCTCTGGGTAAGCAGCTTCTGTTGCAGCAAGAAATGTATTTATCTCATCAGGGCTGTGATAAAATTCAGGTATTACATATCCACCCGGCTCCTCCCTGTGATCACTGGCACATGAAAGGGCTGCAACAATAAGGGCTAAAATTAATATTTCAAAAAAGTATTTCATACAGTACAATCTCTATAATCGACAGAGTTAATTCAATTAAAAAATAAAGCAAAAAACCACATTAAACTTCTGATCGTCTACTAAATCGGGTCGTTAAAATCTGGGAACTAACGCTAACCTTTGGATTACTTTAATGAAGTTGATCAAAAAGGCTCAGCATAAGCAGAGGAATTAAGGCAGCAAAGAATTTGATTTATTAAAGTTCTCTGCTACCTTTTTTATCTATACATGATTTAAGAAATTAGTATAATAATTCTTAATCAAATCAGTTTTTTTCTATAACAAGTTCGTAATTACCTGATGTATTCCAATAGTTGCCTTGCTGAATTTTTACTATTCTTGTAGTTATTTCAGAAACAACATCTTGAATTCAAGTAGCAAGTGCAACACCTTTCTTGCTAAAGAAGGGTTGACTG
>CAYTLM010000078.1:0-9788 GCA_964438485.1 uncultured Leptospirales bacterium
TTATGAATCATGTGTAGATAACCTGGATTTTATTGCTTTAAAGTATGACAGAGAAGCAATGAATGCTCCGGCAACTGTATGGTATAAAAGCCCTGCTTATAAACCGGAGAGAAATGATTATAATAAAATACTCTACACACTCAGACTTTATGCAAAAACAAATGAAGTGATGATTTATTCAGACAGGACAGAGGGGAATCTTCCTGCTGAAAAACTAAAACAGCTGATAAGCATGATCAGAAAAAACTGCGTATGCGGGATAGAACCTTGCGAGATCCCGGATCACCTGTATGGTACTGTAGCATCGATTTATGCTAAATGCTACACTCATCACAGACAAATTGAAGATTGCAGCACGCACAGGGTTTAGTTTACATAGTGAGTATAGAAAGTCCTATTTTCGGAGCGTGTAAAATGAAAAAAATAGATCATGAAGTATTATCAAAAGCAGAATTTTCTCCTTTGGATAATGATAATGAATTTATGGCTCAGCTTCATTTTCTGCGCGATCTGGATATTGAAGATGCGGATAAGGTGAATGATGCGGTAATGGCCCTTGAAATAATACAGCTCAAGCTGACCGCATGGTTAAATGAAAACAGAACAGCATTTGAGCCGGAAGAAGCGGCATTCATGATAAACATATATGTAAAACACCTTGCTCTGGTGAAGAAGCATGAAGGGGTGGATTTTGAAAGAACCCTGGTCTGTTATAAAATGTGCCTTAGAGTCTTTCAATTTATTATGGCTGCTCTATATGATTACCCTGACAGAATGTTCGGTTTTGCTGAACTGCCGTGGCAGATAAAGTCTTTGTAATAGATTTAACACTACAAAAATAAGAGGATTACAAATGGCTGGAATAGAATTAAGGACAGAACGTATATTTATACGTGAGTACTCTGATAAATATTTCCATGATGTATTCAACTATAGATCAGATGAGAGACTTCAGGAGGTTTATCATCTAACTCCAATGGATGAAGATACATTTAAAAAATTTCTGAATTCCCGTATTACAGATTTTGATGATAATGGCAGCAACACCATATTTGTTCTTTTTCACGAAGACAAAGTGATTGGTGAAATTGCAGTTCTGAGCTATGAGAAAAATGATCAAATTAGTGTCATAGGATTTCTGATAATACCTGAATATCAGAATCGGGGTTTTGCATATGAGGCACTTGATACTTTTATTAATTTTTTATTCAAAAAATATAACCGTAACCGTATTGAAGCCATGGTAAATGGTGATAATAATATATCTGTAAGGCTTCTAGAAAAGCTGAATTTTAAACGTGAAGGGCAGATCCGGCATAGTGTTTATAAAGATAATACATGGATTGACTCCTATATTTATGGCTTACTGAAGTCGGATATGAATATTGAAGAGACATACCAAAATGATTACTTTGGAACACTCTTGACTTTATCGTAATTTAATACTTACTGTTTATCAAATCTATAGGAGGACATAATGAAAAAAGAAAGATATAAAAAAAGGTATGAATCAATAATGAAAAGAGATTTTAAATATAATCTTGAACTTTATCTTTTTGATCTCATTTTAAATGGAAATGAAAAAAATGCCACTCCGGAAAATTTTAAAAAGTTCAAGCCTGGAGAAACATTAATTAATAATTACCGCAAAGCATGTCAGCAACATACCGGAAAGTTTGAAAAAACAACAATTAGTGAAATCGATAAACGCTTTAAATGTTGGTATGAAAAAAGTAATTTAAAAGAATATAAAGATATATTTTATGAACAGTTTGCAGATAAACTAAAAGTTGTAGACTTCAAAAATATTTTTAATGAAGATCTCAAAAAAAACCAATGCCACTATTGTGGTTTAACTGAAGCGGATATTGAAAATTCAATCGAGAATAAATTAGATAACATTAAAACAAGACGACTACTTACCAGAGGGAGAAGCATGGAAATTGATCGTATTGATCCTTCTGGAGATTACTCTAAAGAAAATATAGTACTCTGCTGCTACTGGTGTAATAATGCTAAAACAGATGAATTCAGCTATTTCGAATTTAAAAAGTTTATTGCTCCAGAAATACAGGAAATCTGGGAAATCAGACTTCAACGTAAATTAAATCCACCTGAGATGAAAGATCTTAATGACAAAACAAAATAAAGTATTCCTTATCTGGCCGGAGCAGCTGAAGAGCAGGAAGAAACTAATAAAGTTTTATTTCGACTATATAAGCTGCTTCGCCCCGGGTACAAATCTTAATATAATACTTAAAGACAACTCCATTAAAGAGAACGTAATTGAACAGATCGCATCCAGGAACCGGTCGATCAATATTTCATTTCATCATATACCGGAAGTGATGGATATATGGATCAGGGACTGGGCCCCGCTCCCAGTTCAAACTGATAAAGGGATGATACTTCTTAAAGCGAAATACAGACCTGCATATATAAAAGAAAAAGATTCACTTTATTCTGAAGGTGATGACATGGCAGGGAGAAGACTTGCCGGGATACTTAAAATGTCTCTTGTTGATTTTCCGCTTGTATGGGACCTTGGGAATTTTACTCACAATAGTGAGGGTACAGGTATTGTGACTGCAAGAATTTTAAAGGATAACCCGCAGTATAATGAGAAAGAGATAAGGGCATTATTTTTAAAATTTATCGGGATCACTCAACTGCTTATTATCCCTGAGGAGCCAGGTGATGAGACAGGCCATGTTGATGGAACTCTAAGGTTTATAGACCGGAATCATCTTGTCCTGGCTCAATATCCGGATGACCACATTGAAGAGAATACTTTTCTGAATCAAATTGAACTGAAGATTAGAGAGAAGATAAAAGGTGAGGTAAGAATTACCAGAATATTAAATGGACCGATTCTTGATATATATTGCGAAGGTATAGGTAGTGCCTGGGGGAATCATATTAATTATTTTTCTATAGGAGATTATCTTTATTTTCCCAGTTATGGGATAAAAGAAGATTTAATTGCTAAAGATAGTTTCAAGATGATTCTTAAAAAAAATATTATTGATGTGAATACGACTGAAGTAAACAAGCTGGCTGATATAGGGGGAGTGCTGCATTGCATGACCTGGGGTATATAATATACCTGTAATAATGAAGAAGCTAAATATTCTGAACCCAGCTGATATTCACATAAAGCGGAATGTATAAAAGAATACGAAGTAATTGAACCGGAGTACTATGAAACTGAAACTTACAAAATCACGTTTTAAACTGGCCATGGAGTGTCCTGTTAAACTTTTTTATACAGGGAGGAAAGAGTACCCTGATACAAAACTGGAGGACTCCTTTCTGCAGGCACTTGCTGAAGGGGGATTCCAGGTGGGGGAGCTTGCAAAGCTCTACTACCCTGAAGGACATGACATTAAATCCATAGATTATGACAGGGCACTGGAACAGACCAATGAGCTTTTAAAGCTCGAAAATGTTGTGATATTTGAAGCTGCAGTACTTTATAAAGATTTTTTTATCCGCATAGATATACTTGAAAAAAAAGGAAACAGGGTTAACCTGATAGAAGTAAAGGCAAAATCTATAGACATGGAAAATCATGACGGATTTTTCTCTTCAAAGGGGACACTTAAAGGTGAATGGGCATCCTACCTTTACGACGTGGCATTTCAGAAGCATGTACTTGCCGGGTCATTCCCCGATTTTGAAATAAATACATTTCTTATGCTTGCCAATAAAAATGCAACAGCTTCGGTTGACGGCTTAAACCAGAGATTTCTCCTTGTTAAGGATGAAAGGGGGAGAACCGCTGTTAAGGTTAAAGACAGAAGCGATACCGGAAACAAACTCCTTGCACTGATCAAGGTTGATGATGAAGCCTCATATATACACGCAGACAGATACACCCTTGAAGATGAAGACCTTTCTTTTGCCGGGTATGCTGATAAGCTTGCTTATGTCTATGGTAATAGAATTAAGCTGAATCACCCAATAGGGACTTACTGTGCAGGCTGTGAATTCAGGGCATCGGAAGATGAGGAGAGAGCGGGAAAGCTGAGCGGATTTAAGGAGTGCTGGAAGGCACAGACTACTTTGACAGATGATGATTTTAAAGAGGATATGATTTTCGGACTCTGGAACTTTAGAGGCAAACAGGGGCTTTTAGAGAGCTATACCTACCTGCTTAAAGATATTGACGAATCAATTTTTGATGAAGAGGAGAGGAAAAAACCGGGACTCACATCCAATGAGAGGAGACTGCTCCAGATAAGAAAAACAAAGAGCGGAGATACTTCTCCATATATAGATATAAAGGGACTGAAGGATGAAATAAATACCTGGGTATACCCGCTTCACTTTATAGATTTTGAAACCACAATGGCAGCGATCCCTTTTCATAAGGGGAGAAGGCCCTATGAGGGGATTGCCTTTCAGTTTTCACACCATATTGTAAAAGAGGATGGAACCATAGAACACGCAGGGGAATACCTGAACACAACACCGGGCTATTTCCCCAATTATGATTTTATAAGAGCATTGAAAAAGGAACTGGAAAATGATAAGGGATCTATATTCAGATATGCTGCACATGAAAATACCTACCTTGTAATGATACATGACCAGCTTGCAGAAGATGATACAGATATACCTGACAAAGATGAGTTAATGGATTTTATTAAAAGCATTACCCATTTGGATGAAAAGAACGGCAGAAAATGGAAGGGTGAAAGGGATATGATAGACCTTCTTGAGGTAGTGAAGAGTTTCTATTACCACCCTGCAATGAAAGGCTCCAATTCGATAAAGGCTGTTTTACCGGCAGTGATGCAGAGCGGTTTTATAAAAAAGAAATATTCCAGCCCCATTTATGGCAGCGAGGGAGATATTAAGAGCCTTAATTTTAAAAACCGGATATGGGTTAAAGAAAATGATAAGGGGGAGATAATAAGCCCGTACAAACTACTCCCTACGATATTTGAAGATATAGCACCTGAAGAGAGGAAAAACTTTATTGCAGATGAGCGGCTTGCAGACGGCGGTGCTGCAATGACAGCTTATGCAAGGATGCAGTTTACTGAAATGACAGAAACTGAAAGGGATCTGATAGCAAAGGGGCTTCTAAAATACTGTGAACTGGACACCCTGGCCATGGTTATGATTTATGAGTATTTTATAAGTGAAATTTACCCTTAATATGGGTATAGAGGTAAAGATGAAGAACATGGACCTTTATATATTAAAGCATCAATTTGATAATGATATAAAGAGCATTCGAGAAAAAATTAATGAGGGCTTAAAACTACGTTCTGAATTTCTAAAGCATTACCCTGCAGAGAAAATAAAAGATATGCCTATTGAACGGTACGTTATAGGGAAAGATTTTTCATTCTGCTACTGGCTTGAACAGAAACTTGACCTTCTGGGGCGGATAAAAGGAGGTTCTACAGCTGATAAAAAGTTCGGCCTTTATTACGGAAAAACAAAAAATGATTCGAAGATAAGATACCGCCACATAAAGAAATGGGGGAATGACCACAAAGAGGCTTATGATAATATAAAAAATGAAATTCTTAACCTGTTAACTGCAGGAAAAAGGAATGATATTGAAAAGATAGAAAGCAACCGCCTCTCTCCATTGTTTAAAGGGAAAATATTATCAATTTACTATCCGGAAAAGTATTTAAATATATTTTCAATAGACCATATTGAGCATTTTATAGAAACCATTGGCATAAGTTATGACTATAATATAATAAACACAGCGGAGAAGAAAAAGAAGCTTTTACTCGATTTCAAAAACAATGACCCCTATTTAAAAGGTCTAACCAATTATGAGTATTCATACTTCCTCTATACCGGATTAACACCACCGGCTAAAAGGAAAAACAAACTGTTACCGGATAGTTTTAATATATCCTTTGAACCGATTGGTAATGTAAAACCTGAAATTATAAATCTTACAGTAGATAAATATAATTCTGATAAAACCGGCCAGAGGGGGAATAATTTTAAAAATTACCAGTCATCCGGTTTTGAAGAAAGAATAAAAAGGATAGGGAACCGCGGAGAGCTGATTATCTTTAATTTTGAAAAAGAGGCCCTGAAAAAAGAGGACAGATTTGACCTGTCAGAGCTTGTAAAAGATGTTTCCCGGGAAAATAAAGGGTATGATATATTGTCATATAATCCGGATGGAACAGAAAGATTTATTGAAGTAAAATCAACCATTTCCAGCCCTCCTGAAATCAGTTTTTATATTACCGGAAATGAACTGAAGAAAGCCATTGAAATGCCGGATTATTATATCTATATAGTTTTTAAAGTTAATACAAAAAAACCTGAAATATTTATATTTAATCCATTTAAGCAGGGTGAGGAATACTACCAGCTGACCCCATTATTGTATAAAGTAGCTATAAACAGCAGGTAAACACCGGAAGTCACTTCCTATGTTCCAGCCTTAAATAAGTTTATCATTTAATAAAAATCCCGGTAAAACCGGATATTATATTGAGGATAAACATGACATTAAAAGAATTTATTGATAAGTATGATTTTCCCGGAGCTGTGGTTTTACTTGAAGGTAAACGGGAAGTTAAAGATGAGGATAAGGAGAAACTTATTACACTTGGCAGACTCCTTGCTGCCTCCACAACAAATATGGTATTTAGAAGCGGAAATGCTGAGGGTGCTGATTATCTGTTTTCACAGGGGGTTGCGGATGTAGATGCTTCAAGGCTTGAGGCGATAACACCATATACAGGGCATAGAGCCAAAGCAAATAAAGCAGCAGTCACAATTCCACTCGATAAAATTGACCTTAAAGATGAGCCTGAGATTACAGAGCTATCAAAGACTAACAGAAAAACTGAAAGGCTGATAAATGATTTTATAGAAGGTACGAGAAACCGCTACACCATAAAAGCCGCCTACATAATACGCGACACAGTTAAAGTAACAGGAGCATCGGGGATAAGCCCTGCTTCATTTGCTATTTTTTATGATGACCTGGACAACCCTGAAAAGGGTGGGACAGGACATACAATGAATATATGCAGAATTAAAAATGCATCCCTTGCTGACCAGAGAATATGGTTCACCTGGCTTCAGAATTAATCCGCTTAAAAGTATATTAACATGGGAAGTAACTTCCTATGTTAATAAACCCCCTGCAGTATAATTGTTATTAAGAATTTCCGGTATATGTACCGGAAAAGGCCGATTTACACCAACTTGCGGGCCTTAAATACAGCTAAAAGGAGAGTAACCATGTATTCCATCCAGAAGTATGTTAAATCAAAGATGAAAGAGAAGGGTATTAAAAAAGCTGAGCTTGTTAAAAGAACAGGCTACAGCAATATTTCCAGAGGCTGTAACCGTTTTGACAGCTTTATGAAAGGGGAGAGTTACCCTGACATTTTTATGAAGAATCTTGCCGCGTCCCTTGATGTACCACAAGAGGAATTAAACGAAGTTATTGAAAAAAGTAAAATAGAGATACAGGAGGATATTGAAAGAAAGAGGGAGAGGCAGAATGATATAGACCGGAGGAATTTTTCGCCTTATCTGTACTGCCACACTGAACGAAAAATCCCCAGCCCCATATTTGTATGCGCAGTAACAGGGGCGGACAGAATGAAAAAGATTATGCTCCCTGAATATTTCACAATCCTTTCTGATGAAGAGAGAGATGCTCAAAGAAGAGAACTTATCAAAAGAACAATGAAGAGTTATGAAGGCAAAATCCCCGGCTTTGGAAATATTCTATGTTTTACTGAAAAGCTGATTTTTAATGATAATGAGCATGAACTGAGAGTCTATAATTTAAAAGGGGATTTAATAGAAAACCCGCCCCCTGAATTTAAAAAGATTTATGAAGGGACAACAACCCTTGAACACAAGGGGAGAGATATTACCAGGTTTTTTAAAGGATGGAGGCAATAAATGAAACTGAAAGAATACAGAAACCTCAGCCGTTTTATTTATACACTATTCCGATTTTTCAAAGAGAACGGATTAACCGGATCATTGGGGCAGATAAGTGATTATGACAGGCTGGCAGAGGAAATATTAGATTCTCAATTTCTGGGATATACCTGCAGCCCCGGCATTGAGCATTACACGGTTAAGTTTATAATAAGTCATGAGATAGAGGACAGGTTTGTTGACCTGGTTCTTTTTGGTAATAATGAGAGTGAGAAAAGCACATCCTTCACTGCTGATATTTATGAAAAAGAAGATAAATACGGGAGCTTTTTTTCATTAAGCTGGCATGAAGAAAAACTCCCTCCCTTTATGAAAGATTTTATTAATGAAGAGGGGATGATATTAACAGAAAGCACTACCGGCTCTGCAATGGTTAAAGTAACAGCAGAGATGATAATGGACTTTGATAAATTTGACAGATTTCTTATGAAGAATTGTGAGCAGAAAAAGCTGAAGATGATTGAGGTAGACTAATGAATATGGCAACAAATAAAGGTAATAAATCAGACTATACTGAAGCTTACTGGATCTCCCCTGAAGGGGAGATTTTGCAAGTGCATACCAGCCATATAGACATGGCATTTGATCAGCCTGAACTTTTCGGATTAAGCCTTCAGCTTATACAATCTGTTTATGATATTTATAATGAACAATACAGAAGCGAGGGGAAAGCCAGAGATGAGATGCTTGTTATGATTTTTAAGCAGGGCTGGATAAGAGCAAGAAGATATTTAAGGCCTTACAGATGGTCTATTAATGCTTATTCCATAGATGAAAAAACATCACTTAATCTAAAGCACTTTGCCCTTTCCATGATGGATAAGGGGCATTTCAGGCATGATGAGGTTATGATCGACACAGATGCCGGGAAAAGCTTATGCTGCCTTGCTGACATGATAAAGGTGTGAAGTGAATGCCTATGTTTTATTTGACCCTTATTTATACTCCTATAAATACCGTCCGGACTGATATGTTAAAACTTATTAGAGATTTAGCAGTTTTATGCTGAAAACAGATAAGCCCAGTTTTACGGTAAAAGAATCATTAAAAGGAGGACTCAATGGCATACACAAAGGTAGTAATGGAAAATCCGGGCACAGGGCAAATCAAGGAGGCACCTGTAGGTTTTTCATGGACTGTTTTTTTCTTCGGATTTTTACCGCCGCTTTTCAGAGGGGACTTTAAATGGGCACTTATAATGTTTATCCTGGCAATAATGACTCTGGGATTAAGCGGACTGGTTTTTATGTTTATTTACAACAAGCTGTATATTAAAGATCTTGTTGGAGATGGATATAAAGTAAGGTCTGTGGGCATGGGAACAGTTGAGCAGGTATCACAGAAAGTCGGGGTTAACCTCCCGGTTTTAAATGCGGTTTAATTTTTATTAAAAAATTCAAAATGGAGGGATGGAAAAAATTTTTAAATCCATCCCTCTAAAACAATATAAAAACTTCCAGGTTACTATTCAGCGATTTCAAACTCGGTTATTTCTGCGGTGTACTTTACAGTCTGCTTGACTGTATCTCTTAACAGGCTTGGATCCGGGATATCCCTTTTAGTTACAACTTTAGATTTACCCGGCTCGAAAAAATCCATTATTGAAGTTCTTTCTGAGTTTAACACAGCCCCGCTTTTTGATAAGAAGCTCCACTCTACCTTTATATCTTTTAAGCGGACATCAGAATTATTTGTAATAGTAGCCCAGCATTTCATGTATGGCATATAATTTTTCTGATACTTAGAACATGATGCTTTGCTAATAGTGAGATTTTCCCTGATTTTTTTCTTTTCATCACTCTCCTCTGTACAGGCTAATGAAAGAATTA
>CAYTLM010000079.1:0-9729 GCA_964438485.1 uncultured Leptospirales bacterium
CTCCCAGATAAACTTCGCCACAATTATTGTCATATCCTGTAATAGCCTGTTCAGGGCAAAAGAAAGCACATACGCTGCATCCTTCACAGCCTATGGGATCAATTACAAAATCATCTGAAATTGCATTAAATTTACAAAGCTTTACGCATTTATTGCAGCTTGTGCATTTTTCACTGTTTATGATAAACTTCTGTCCATGATAAAAATCGTATTGGCTTTTTAATTCAGGATTCAACAAAAGATACAGGTTCGCAGCATCTACATCACAGTCAACAGAAACGCAGCTTTTCTGAAGCGCTATTAAAGCAGCAGATATGCTTGTTTTACCTGTACCACCTTTACCGCTTATAATTGCCAGTTCTTTCATTAGTCCTCTTTATCTATTAATTTTTTTTTCAAAAAAGCAGTTATGCTTTCCAGCTCTTTGCTGTATCTGTTTATAAATATTTTTTTGAAATCACCTGTTGAGTAGGCAAAGGCTATTTCCCTTTCATAGGGTATTGTTGCAATAATATGGATTCCCTCTGCCTTGCAGAATTTTTTTATTATGTTTATTTCCTCTTTTTCATCGTTTTTGTTAATGAGTACTGAAAAATCAAGATTCATTGCCCTTGCTGCTTCTACTGAAAGCTTTAGATCATTGAGCCCAAATGGGGTAGGCTCTGTAACAAGGATAAGATGATCGCATCCATTTACTGTTTCAACAAAGGGACATGATGTGCCAGGAGGTGAATCAAAAATTACAAAATCACTTTTTATTTTTTTTGCCTTTTCCTTTACATATGAAATAATGGTTGCTGTTTGAATTTTCCCTAAATTAAGCATTCCACCAAGGTAGTGAAGAGAGCCCTCTTTAGCCTGCTCGAAAATTCCAATAGGAACTTTTTCATAATAAAGAGCCCCTGTAGGGCATACCAAAACGCATCCACCACAGGAGTGGCATAGATCAGGGAAAATCAGGGGCAGGTTGTTCACCATTGCTATGGAGTTGAACTTGCATATTGTTTCACACGCAGAGCAGCCTATGCACTGAATGTTGTTCAATACAGGAATGTCAACAGAAACTGTTTCTGTTTCTTTGTTTTTTAGATTCAGGAAGAGTGCTGTGTTTGGCTCCTCCACATCGCAGTCAGCCAGAACAACATTGTATCCTTTTTGTGTTATATATTCTGAAAGGGCAACTGATATTGTGGTTTTACCAGTACCCCCTTTCCCGCTTGCTATTGCTATGTTCATAGTATTTTCCTTTTTACCAGTGCCCGCTTACATTTGCTGATTCGGTCTTTTCCAGCTTTCCTGAATCCAGGGCTTTGAGCGCTTCTTTAACTGTGCCGGATGCTCCTGTGTAAATTTCAATCCCTGCTGTATTAAGTGTTGTAAATGCCTTGGGTCCAACATTTCCTGTAATCACTTTTTTTGCACCTGAGTCTATTATGTTCTTTGCTGTTTGTATGCCTGCACCCTGCACAGATTCAAGCTTAACCGGATTTCCCATGTAGATGAAGCTCTCATCAGAGGTGTCAAATATGATAAATCCCGCAGCTCTGCCAAATCTGGGGTCTATTGTTGCATCCATTGTTTCACCTGTTGCTGTTACTGCTATTTTCATTTTTTACTCTCCAGTCTTTTATTCTATAACAGTATAATATGCAGGAATTGTGCCAGTGTGATAAAAAAAATTAATTTAGGTCTTTATTTGTTGTTTTATAAAGTTTTTTGCAGAAAAAAAGGGTATCAGGGGGGCATCTGCCTGAATTATAAAAAAGAAATTTTTTAATAGTGCTGGTTTACCTGCGTACAAACAGGATAAATGTTGCATATTGCAATTCTTTTTGTATTGGCAGATTGCATTATGCAATCTATTGTGGTTCTTCAATATTATAAAGCTTCATTTTTCTCCATAGTGTAGATTTGTCTATGCCAAGTGTTAAAGCTGTTTCCTTTCTATTCCAGTTATGGATTTTAAGGATTTTTTTGATGTATTGAGCCTCCATGTCTTTTAATGAGGCTTGCACATTGTTTATACCTTCTTTTGTAAGGTAGCTGGGCAGATGATGCTTTTGAATATAGTGTTCCTTGCATAGGATAAATGAGTGTTCTATAATATTTTCAAGCTCTCTTATGTTTCCGGGAAAATCGTGGTTCATTAGAATATTAATCCCCTCATCTGACATGCCTGTAATATTCTTTGATTTAAGAATGTTGTACATGCTTATAAAATGTTTAATTAAAAGTGGGATATCCTCTTTTCGCTCTGACAGGGGTGGTATTTTGATTTTCATAACATTAAGTCTATAGTAAAGATCCTGCCTGAATCTTTTGTTTTTTACCTCATCTTCCAGATCCCTGTTTGTAGCTGCAACAATGCGAACATCTGCCAGTACAGGCTTTATGCCCCCTAAAGGCTCATAGGTTTTGTCCTGAATAAAGCGTAAGAGCTTTGCCTGAACATTGATTGAAAGCTCTCCTATTTCGTCAAGAAAGAGGGTTCCCCCTTCTGCAAGGGCTATCCTTCCTGGCTTGTCTTTTTTTGCATCAGTAAAGGCACCAGCCTTGTATCCAAAGAGTTCAGATTCTATGAGGTTATCAGGTATGGCAGCGCAGTTGACAGGTATAAGCCTTTTCCCGTTTCTTTTGCTCAGGTTGTGAATTGCATGAGCTATGAGTTCCTTTCCTGTGCCGCTGGCTCCTTCAATTATTACAGAGCTGTCGCTTTCAGCTATATCAGGGAGAACTTTAAAAAGCTCTCTCATGTGCCTGTTTTTACTTACTATGTCTTCAAAGGTGAATTCTGATTTAAGTGTTTTACGCAAGCTGGTTATTTCACTTATATCTCTGAATGTTTCCACACCGCCAATTATTGTGTCATTTTTGTCCTTTAAAACAGCTGTGTTTATGCTTATTGGGATTTTCTCACCTGTGTTTTTTACAATATATATGGTTTTATTTATCAAAGGTTTACCTGTAGCAATGGTTTCCTTTAATGCACAGGAGTAGTCGCAGATGTTGGAATGGAATATTTCATGGCAATGTCTGCCTATTGCATCATTTTTAGCTATTCCTATAATTTTTTCAGCTGCCCTGTTTATGGAGGTTATACGAAATTCAGTATCAACAGTAAAAACTCCGTCAATTATGCTGTTAAGAATGATATTTAAAATGTTGTTTTCATCAGGTTGCATTATGCAATATCCGGTTTTAAGAAGTTTTTCACAGAGTGCACTTAATAGGAATAAGAAGATTAATGGTTGAACCATTATTTTGCCATTCTGCAGGGCATAAAAATTTTATCAGACGTATTCCCCTTCCTCTTTCATTTAAAGGGAGCGGAGTCTGAAAAAAATTTTGTAAAAATTGAAATCCATCTCCTTCATCAGAAATCATTACCTTTATGCAGCTTTCTGTTTTTTTTATAATTACTGAAATTTTTTTCTCAGGGTTCCAATGGTTGCCATGTTCCATTGCATTGCTGATTGCTTCATTAAGAACAAGGCGAATACTTTCTGTAGGCATTGCGAATCTGCTGGAAATTAAAAAAATCTCATGTGTAATTGAACGAATTATATCATTGATATTATCTTTTTTTGTAGGAAACTCTTTTGCAAATTTAATCATTTTGACTTATTCTTTTTTTTCTATACTTTTAAAGTATAGTGTATATTTTAAAATTCAAAGTATTTTTTTTAAAAATAACAATTTTTCGGGGTGGGGAGATTCGAACTCCCGACTTCTTCGTCCCGAACGAAGCGCGCTGCCTGACTGCGCTACACCCCGGATTTTAATAAAATAATTTTAAACAAGAGGCAAATGGTAAATTCGTCAATTGTTTTTTATTAAGAATCAAAATCGCATTGGATTTAAAAAACAGTTGCACCTTATTGATATTGTTTTAATTGTGATATTACTGGAGAATAAAATGGATTTTGTATATGAATATCTTAATAATATTCCTGTAATAAAATTTAATCGAACTGATGGGATTCTTTTGGGTAAAGAGATCCATTCCTTTGGGGAAGGGGTTATCCCCCTTGTTAAGGATGATGTAAATAAAATTGCCCTGGATTTAAGAAGCTATACCTACCTTAACAGCGTTGGTCTTGGGGAGCTGATAAATATCAGAAATTTTTTTCTTGAAAGAAGTATGGAGCCTATCCTTATTGTTGATAGCAGCAAAATACAGAAACTCCTTGATATGGTTGGTATTGGAGATATTTTTAAAATAATAAAAAATGAAAATGAACTTTAGTGAAGGTAAATTATGAGCGATAAACATGAAATATATTCGTCATTGATTAACAACAGTATTGTTAAAAAGGATTCCTATAGGGTTTTTCGATTTTTTGTAGGTATATTATTTCGCAGAATTGAACTTGATGAAGAAAGCCTTCTTAATATGTCTGAACACGCAGGAAAGGGAAAATTTGTTTATGCTTCAATGCAGTCAAAGTCAACCTCTCTTTTTATTCTTTTTCATCTTCTTAAAAAGCATAATTATGTTGTGCCTGAACTTGCCTTGGGTTTTGTACCCTATTCATATCAGAAGATTAAAATTCTTTTTTTTAAAATAGTTTCTCTTTATAGAAAGCTTTTTACCTCAAAGGATCAGGATTTTGTTCCCAATGTCGATTATATTGAAAGAATTTTGCAAAACAACGGCTCCATTACCCTCTCTCTTCTTTCAAGGAAATTGTTTTTAAGGCGATATGTTGATATAAAAGCGGATTCAATAGAGTATCTTCTTGAAGTACAAAAGGATATGGATGAACCAATTTTTATTTTTCCCCAGGTGATTTTCTGGAACAGGAATCCTGAAAAGAACAGGTCTATTCTCAGATCAAATGCTACAGGGGATAGGGGGCTTTTTTCAGGATATTTTGTAATATTCAAAAGTGTTACTCCGGCATTTTTAAGAATAGGAAAACCAATTAATCTGAAGGAGGAGCTGGAAGCAGCTACAACCGATGATATTAATCATCTTGCCAGAAGTATAAGAAACAAGCTTCTTGATGTATTTAATTATGAAAAAAGAAGTATTCTTGGACCTCAGATCAAGACGCATCAGGAGATGATGGAGCGGGTACTTTATCATAAAAATGTACTTGATGCAATTCAGGGTGAAATGAATGAAAAGAACATTCCAGAGAAGAAGCTCAGAAGAAAGGCCTATGGCTATTACAGAGAGATTGCTGCTGACTTCTCTATTATATACATAAAATTTTTTAAGGCTACAAATGATTATCTTTTTAGAAGAATATTCGAAGGAATGCATTATGATCTTGAGGATTTTAAAAAACTGAGAGAAGCTTCACAAAAAGGGCCTCTTATTCTTATCCCAAGTCATAAAAGTCATATGGACTATATTATTATTTCCAGTCTGTTTTATCACAACAAGTTTATTCCGCCCCATATTCTCTCCGGTTCCAATTTAACTTTTTTTCCAATGGGTAAAATTTTTAGAAGGTCAGGTGCGTTTTTTATGCGCAGAACCTTTAAGGGGCTTAACCTTTATGCTGCTGTTTTTAAGCAGTATGTAAAAACACTGGTTCATGAAGGATATCCCATTGAGTTTTTTATTGAAGGTGGGCGTTCAAGAACAGGCAAGGTTGTTTCTCCTAAAATGGGTATGCTGAAATATCTCATAGAGGCTGTTGATGAGGGGTATAACAAGGAT
The DNA here is from genome assembly GCA_964438485.1 of uncultured Leptospirales bacterium. Lineage (GTDB taxonomy): Bacteria > Spirochaetota > UBA4802 > UBA4802 > UBA5550 > JBBAGC01. The sequence continues at coordinate 5,672 of CAYTLM010000079.1, forward strand.
CTTGTTTTTGTTCCAATGTCTGTGAACTATGATCGAATACTTGAAGAGAATTCCTATAAAAAAGAACTCAAGGGTAGTGAAAAAAAGAAGGAGTCTACTTCGGGTTTTATTAAAAGCAGAAAGCTGATTTCACGAAAATATGGCACAGTTTATATTGCCATAAATGAGCCATTTACTTTGACAGAGGCAAGAGAAAAGATCAATGCTAAAAAGCAGGTTAGGGGCATTGATGATCTTACATCAGAGGTTGGTTATCATATAGTTCAGGAAATAAACAAAACTGTTATGATTACACCTTTTGCAGTAGTTACTGCTGCAATTCTCTATACAACAACAAGAGGTTTTTCAAGGCAGATTATCAAGTTAAGGATGGAGATGCTTCTTTCCTATATGAGGGATGTTAAGGCCAAGCTTACAGCACCCCTTTATGATGATGGGAATATTGATGAAATAATAACTACTGCTTTTGAGTCATACATGGGTGATCGCATTATTGGCAAGGTTGAGCTGGAACCTGGCAAGGGTGAAAATGTGAGTGAAGAGGATGAGCTTTATATTATTAATGATGAAGAAAGAGCCAGGATTAATTTTTATAAAAACAGTATGATCCATGTTACGCTTCCAATAAACATGATATGCCTTGCCATTCTTAATGTTGCAGATGAATCAGGGAAGGGGGATAGGAGCAGGGTAATAGCCGAGTTTGAGTTAATAAGAGGGCTTTTCTCAAAGGAGTTTGTTTACGATGACACCTTTTATAATAGTGAAGCTGTTTATGATGAAACTGTTAAGTATCTGGAGCTTCAGGGAATGGTTTCTGTGACTTCTGAGGATGTTACTGTTAAATCTGAAAAGCAGGAGTCCGTGAAGTTTTTTGCAGGATTGATACAGGATTATATTGAGAGCATGTATATTGTTTTGAGTACAGTTCATGATTTTGATGATAAAGCTGAAATTTCCAAAAAGGATTTTATTGTGGATGTGCGAAAAAAAGGTATGAAGCTTTATCATCTTGGAGAGATTGAATGTTCAGAATCCCTTTCAATGGTTAATTATAATAACTGCATTGACAGATTTAATGAAGAGGGAATTACTGTAGTTAAAGGTGATGGAAAGAATCAGGAAATTCATATCAGCAATGATGATAAGCTTAAAAAGATTTCTGACAGCATATCCTCCTATCTTTCTATTGTAAAAAACAGTTAGTATTAAAATATATTTCCGGGGCGTATACCCCGGAATGTAGTTTTATTTTTTGAGCATTGGTATTACAATAATGTCAACCCTTCTGTTTAGAGCCCTGTTTTCTGGAGTGTCATTGGGAACCTGGGGATTGTACTGGCCATATCCTGCAGTAGTGAACCTCCTTGGATCAAGATCAGAATTGTTATTTAAAAGATATTCAAGCACAGCCAGAGATCTTTCAACTGAAAGATGCCAGTTGTTTCTGAATCTTTTTGTTCTTATTGGAATATTATCAGTATGACCTTCCACTATAATATTATATTCAGGAAACTGTGAAAGGATTTTACCTATTTTTTTAAGGGATGGGAGCAGATTTTTTTTAAGTGCAGCCTCGCCTGAGTCAAAGCTTATTTTATCATCAATGTTGATTATCAGTCTGTCATGAAAACGCTTGAGTCTTATTTCTCCTTTTTGAATTTCACTCTCAAGCTGTTTTTCCAGTTCCAGAGCCTGGTTTTCCATTCTGGAAAGTTCCTTTTTTTGCTTTTCAGTAAGATCTTTAAGTTCAGAAAGTTCGTTGTTTAAATTTTTTATTTCGCTTTCAAGTGCAGCAATTTTTTCTTCAAACCTGGATATAATATCAGCTCTTTCCTGTAGATATTTTTTTCTTTCAGCTTCAAGAAGCTCTCTTTGTTTTTTTAGCTCTTTATCATGATTTTCCTGAAGTCTGCGGTTTTCGTTAATTAATTCCTTTTCAGTTTCACTGCTTTGTGCCTTTAGTATGTCTGTTCTTTTTTCAAGTTCATTTATCTTTTTTTCACAGAGGGTTTTTTCTTCCTGATTTTTTTTCTCCAGGTGCTCAATATCCCTGTTCAGGTTTTCAATCTGTCCTTCCAGGTTTTTAATTGTTTTTTGGAGATTGCTTTTTTCATTGGCATATTGGTTGTTCAGACTTTTAAGCTCAAGCTCCAGTGCCACCTTTGTGTTAAGGAGGGAATTATATTCACCTGGTGTATAAAAAATCTGACCAATTCCGTATACAGGAAATATTGTAATAATTAAGGAAAATAAAAATAATTTATTTCTCAGTTTCATTTACTTTGCCTCTGGTGCTGATTTGTCTATATTAGTTTTTGCATCTTCGTATGCGCTTTTTGCCTTATTATATTTTTCAAGAGCTGTTTCATTATTTTTGTTCATCTTTTCAAGATGAGTAGCGTATTTTTTATATCCAAACCGGTCATTGGGGTCGCCTTGAAAAAGGGAGCTAAAAAAACCTTTTTTTTCAGATTCCTGGGCAGGTTCTGTTTTCTCTCTGTATGCATTGGCTATTTTTGATTTTTCATAATCAAGCTGAGCTACAAGCACTGCCAGTTCAGCGCTTTTTAAATCAGCTGATGTATCAAGAAATTTTTTTTGAGCTTCCTGATAGTTCAGCAGGTTCTTTTGTTTTTCAATTTTTAAATTATTTTCAACAAGCTGTTCTTTTTTTATTTCAATATTTCTTGCGTCTTTGGACTTTGTATATAGTTCCAGCTGATCTTTTAAAAGTCTGTTTTCCCTTGAAAGAAGGTCAAGCTCCTCTTTTGTATTTCCAATATCAGGGTTGTATTCTTTGCTGGTCTGTTCAGCAGACTGCTTTTCCCTGTTCTTTGCAATAATTTTTGTTTCAAGATTTTCAATCAGCGTTTTATCCTTATCTGTTTTATCAACCAGATATTCCTCTTCAATAGCTCCAGGTAAAGTTGCACATCCTGTGAAAAAGGCTAGTGTAATAATTGTAAACAGCAGTTTTTTCATAACTTGCTCCATGTGTAATGATAAATAAATATTATTTTTATGTGATACAAAAGTCAAGAATTTGTTTCTTATCCATAAATATACCCTTAATATTATATTCTGTTAAACTTTATAGCATAGAGAGAATATAAATACTGAATAGATTTAAGTTATATTTATTTATTATTTTTGCTGTAAATCTGAATTTATAAAAATATTCATGAATAGAAAATTTTTTAATGAATATATATGCAGTGCTTTAATTTCATGATTTTTGAGTGAAAGTCTGTAATAAAAATTGACAGATTTAAAATTACCGGGCACTATAAAACCTGTGGTTTTTTATTTTTTTGAAAATTAATTTTGGAGAAAAACTATGACCCTGCCTGATAGAAATAACCCTTATAATTTTAATGAATTTCTTGAGTGGAGAAGAAATGTTGATTATTATGGCGACGATCCTTTTATACAAAAGGTGCTTAAATATTATTCCGGTCATGCCTGGGAAGAGGCTGATAGGGAGGCTCGTCGTATTTCAGCAAAGGCTTCTTTTCGCTGGAGAGACATGGCTGAATCTGCGGCTGTGCCTGAAAAAAGACCCTATATGATGCACTATGACGGGCACCATAACCGTATAGACAGAATTGTGCGGCCTAATGAAACAGAGATAATGGAAAAGGAAATATTTGGCGAGCGGCTTTTTTCGGACAAGTATTCACCCTGGGTAAAGCTTATAGGCATGTTTATAATGTATCAGAATGGCGAGACCTGTATAGCATGTCCTTTTACCTGTACAGAGGGGCTTGTTAAGCTCCTTGAGAAGTATGCTGATACTCCTGAAACAAAGAGAATCCTTGAGCACTGCAAAGATGGCATTGATGGTGATGTTGCTATTGGCGCCCAGTATCTTTCTGAAATTCAGGGTGGTTCTGATGTTCCTGCCAATGTTCTTGAAGCTGTTCAGGACGGGGATGTGTGGAGGCTCTATGGTACTAAATTTTTCTGTTCAGCCACTCATGCAGACTATGCTGTTGTAACAGCAAAGCCTGCTGGTTCAGAGAAGGTAGGGCTTTTTGTAATGCCTTCATGGCTTC
>CAYTLM010000080.1:0-9654 GCA_964438485.1 uncultured Leptospirales bacterium
CGCCAAAAAGGTCAGTTTCAGTTTCTTCTTTAAATGTTGTTTCAATTACACCGCCCCTTGTTGCTCCAATGCCATCTGCATATGCAAGTGCATAGTCTTTGGCTTTTCCTGTTGCATCATTGTGTATTGCTATAAGGCCGGGAACTCCGCCACCTTTTACATATTCGCTTCTTACAAGGTGTCCAGGGCCCTTTGGCGCAATCATTATTACATCCACGTCCTGGGGAGGGTTTATCCTTTTGTAATGAATATTAAAACCGTGTGAAAAAACCAGGGTTTTGCCAGCCTTCATAAAAGGCTTAATCTCTTCATTGTAAATTTTTTCCTGAATATGATCAGGTGCAAGAATTTGAATAAGGTCTGCTTTTTCAGCTGCTTCTTTTGCTGTTACAGGTTTAAAATTGTGTGAAACTGCGAGCTTGTAATTATCTGTTCCTTCAATTTCAGCAATAATAACATTAAGTCCGCTGTCCCTAAGGTTTTGAGCCTGGGAATGTCCCTGGCTGCCATAGCCAATAACTGCAATAGTTTTATCCTTTAGTAAACTTATGTCAGCATCTGCTTCGTAATACATCTTAGCCATTTTTTATCTCCTTAAAAATCATATTATACATATTTATTATTTTTCTTTATCCTTTTGAATAGATACAAGACCTGTTCTCATGGACTCTTTTATTCCATAGGGTGCTGCAAGTTCTATAAATCTTTCAATCTTCTCAGGGTTGCCATTTATGGAAAAAGTTATGCTTTTAGGTGCAAGGTCAGCAACCTCTGCATGGAATATTTCTCCAAGCTGAATCAGCTCTCCTCTTTTTGCAGGTGTGCAATTAATCTTAACAAGAGCCAGCTCCCTTTGAACAGATGTCTGGGGAGGGTGGTCAGAAACTTTAATTACGTCAATAAGTTTATTAAGCTGTTTTTTCACCTGTTCAAGAATTCTATCATCTCCGCTTACCACAATTGTCATTATGGATATGTCATCATGTTCAGTTTTGCTTACAGCAAGTGAGTCTATATTATATCCCCTGGCTGAAAAAAGGCCAGAAACCCTTGCAAGTACTCCAAAACGGTTTTCTACTTTAATTGAAAATATTCTTTTGGCCATTATATCCTCTTTAAGCAAGTTCTCGCATAATTGTATCTTTTAAGGTTTTTCCTGCTGGAACCATGGGATAAACATTTTCCTCACGGCATACTTTAAAGTCAATTATTATGGGCTTGTCATTAATTTTAAGTGCTTTTTTTATTGCGTCATCAACTTCATCTTTTTTAGAAACTCTTATGCCCACACATCCATATGCTTCTGCCAGCTTTACAAAATCCGGAGAAAAGTTTATACATGTATGGGAGTAGCGTTTATCCCAGAAAAGCTGCTGCCATTGTCTTACCATCCCAAGGAAACCATTATTGAGTATGGCAACAATAATAGGAAGCCTGTGCTGTGCAGCAACAATAAGTTCCTGTACATTCATCTGAATGGAGCCATCACCAGCAATATCTATAACCCTTTTGTCAGGCTTTGCAAATTGCGCCCCTATTGCAGCTGGAAGACCGTATCCCATTGTGCCAAGTCCTCCTGATGAGATAAAGGATCTGGGTTCTTTGTATTTATAAAACTGCGCTGCCCACATCTGGTTTTGTCCCACTTCGGTTGTAATGATTGCATCTCCTTTTGTAAGCTTGTAAAGCTGTTCTACAACGTATTGGGGTTTTATTTCAGTTGAATCCTTTTCATTAGTATAGGAAAGAGGGTTGTCCTTTTTGACTTTTTTAATTTCTTTGACCCATTCATCAATTTTAACAGGCTTAATCTCCTTGTTGATTTCAGTAAGGATTTTTTTGCAGTCGCCCACAATAGGAATATCCACCTGTACATTTTTACTTACAGATGCAGGGTCAATATCAATATGAATTACCTTTGCATTTGGAATAAAATCGGTGATTTTTCCTGTTACCCTGTCGTCAAACCTGGCTCCTATTGCTATTAGCAGATCAGATTCATGTACAGCATAGTTGGCATAGTAGGTTCCATGCATTCCCAGCATTTCAAGTGAAAGCGGATCTGTTTCAGGAAATGCACCCATGCCCAGAAGTGTAGTTGTTATAGGAATGCCGGTCTTTTTTACAAATTCTCTAAGTTCTTTATGGGCATTTGATATTATCACACCCCCGCCTGAGTAGATCACAGGCTTTTTAGATGCCTCAATAAGGCGGCATGCCTTTTTTATCTGGCCTGGATGCCCTTCATATGTGGGCTTGTAGCTTCTTATTGATATTTTGTCAGGATATTCAAACAAGTGGGTTGAGTTTGATATGTCAACAGGCACATCTATTAAAACAGGGCCTGGTCTTCCAGTAGTGGCTATGTAAAAGGCTTCCTTTATTATTCTGGAAAGATCCTTTATATCCTGTACAAGATAGTTGTGTTTTGATATGGGTCTGGTTATTCCTGTTATATCAACTTCCTGAAAAGCGTCGTTTCCTATCATATCCCTTGATACCTGGCCTGTAAATACCACAAGGGGTATAGAGTCAAGATAGGCAGTGGCAATTCCTGTAACCAGGTTTGTTGCGCCTGGTCCTGATGTTGCAATTACAACTCCGGGCTTTCCTGATGCTCTGGCATATCCGTCTGCAGCATGAATGGCTCCCTGTTCGTGACGGCTTAAAATAAATTTAAGTGATGAATTAAAAATTTCATGAAATATAGGAATCACAACGCCACCAGGATAGCCGAACATATATTCAACTTTCTCTTTAGCAAGTGCTTCAACAATTATCTGTGCACCTTTTATTTTCAAAGTAAATCTCCTAAATAATAAAATTTGTCAGGTTATCGGGACGATAAGGCTCCTTAAAATTAATTTATCAGAACACTGACTATACCCGATACCCAGTATTGATAAATGTTCTATACATTTTTTTAATTTTGCTGTAAGTCGTCAGAATTTGTCAATTTTTTTTCTTTGAATTAATTTTAAAGCTTGATTAGGAGCATCCTGGATCTACAATGAATGATTAAAAGTATAAATTAACTTTTTTATAATAATTTTAATAAAAATTACTGTAAATATTCACTCTTAAGTAGTAATTAAAGAAATTTATGATACATGACAATGTTGAAAAAATATTTAGAAGAATTGTGGCTAAAAATTCTCTTTTGGACAGTAATGCCATACCTCATTCTGACGATTTTCATAATGAAATGGAATCGCTTTTGGGAATACCAAAAGCCGAAATAGAGATTATAATAAGTATTTTAAAAGAATCTCATAAAATTTTCGTTATGGAGATTGTAAAAGAAGACAAGCTCAAAAAAATTGACAGAATACTTGGATATATTGATGCTGATTTTTTTACAATTCAGAAGCTTAAAGGTGTTTTTCATAAACTCCTTGAAAAGGAATATGAGAATTACGCCGGGAAAAAGAAAACAGCTTATCAGATTATTCAGGAGATGATACCAAAGATCCATTATATGAGCAACGCACCTTTGGGAAGACTTCTTAATAAAGCTATAATGCTTGATGAGTATGAAAGGCTTCTTGACAGGGAATATAAAGAGTACACAGAGGAATGGAAAGAGGAGAATCTTAATATTCAGATTGAAATAAACTCTCCTGTTTTTAAAGGGATAGATAAAAAAAAGGCTTTGGAAAAAAAGAATTCAGAGTCTGTTAAAAAAGATTTTGAAAAAAAAGAAAAAAGTGTAAGAAGAGCAGTTGATTCTCCTGCTATTGATGAATTTAATAGACAGAACAGCCTTACATCTATCAATAAGCAGCTTCAGATATATGGAGTGGATTTTTTTTTCAGGGTTAATCTGAGAAATTATAAATTTGATTATATTAAATTAGTTCTTGAAAAAGGAGTTATAGAACGAAAGCAGGATCTTCTGGTTCTGAAGGAAATGCTTTCAAAAGTAAAAAATAATATATCTATTGACAGGGAGCTTGAGCAATATTTATCTGAAATTTCTGCTCTTGAGCGTCTTGTAAACAGGATGATTAGCTTTAGCAAAAAATAAAAGTTTAACTGTACTAATTCAAGGAAAAATCTGCATAATGAAAAAAGTTTATTTTATAGCTATGCTTCTTCTATTTACTACAAATCTTTATTCAAAAGAGTTTCTTAATACTATACTGCATCTTAATTTTGGTGGCATGTATTCCTTTGTTTCTGGAGGAGGTATTATCAATGAAGAAAAAAATGAAATAGAAGGACATGAGCTTTTCCCTTCATCCAGGATAAGTCACTATTCAACAGCCTATTGTTTTACTCTAGATGTGGCTCCTATGAAGCCCATACTTCTTGGCCTTGAGGAGCATGCAATTAAATTTGGAGTAAGAGGGGCATATAGATTTCATTTTATGCAGCAGGAGGTTCGTTCCAAAGGAGTAGAGTATAAAGGCAATGTTTTTAATTACAACTCATGGATGGTGGGGCCTGTTATTCATTATGCACCATTTATTTCTCCTTCTTCAGTTGATTATGAGTATACTGCACTTGGTGGCTTTACCTTCTATGCCCTGTTTGGTAAAATAGATGGTGATCTTACAGCTTTCCCTGCATTAAGGAAGGCAGGTGGATCTGTTGGAAATTCGAGTTCTAAAATTTCCGGATATAAAATGGATTTTGGCATGGGTGCGGAAATTTCTGTATGTTCTATTAATTTTGGTGTTAATCTTTATTATTCAAGGGTTAATTATAAAATGAAAGAGCCTGTTTATGCAGTAGATAAAAGAAAAGGCACCCTTAATGAAGGGTGCATAGAGCTTTATTTTGGCATACCAGTTGAGTTTATAATCAAACCCATAATAAAACGGTTTTAGGATTTTTTAGGAGTTGTGCAGCTTACTTTCCCTTCAATATAATCATCCAGCTTTATGTTCTGTTTGTAGCATTCATCAAACATATAGGTTATCAGAGGAAGGAAAACATCCCTTTGCATATATCCAGGAAAGGTAGTAACTGGTTTTCCATTCTTATCCCAGAAAACAGTTGCTGGAAATCCCCTTCCTCCCATGTAGGACATAAGTTCCATAGCTGTAATTTTATCACCCATTATATTTATTTTGCCTTTTTCCTTTTCCGGATTAACTTTTACATTGATATAATTACTGTTCATTAAATCAGTAATTTCCCTGTCTTTAAAAATTTCAGATTCCATTTGTTTACAGTAGGTACACCATTCTGTATAAAAATATATAATAAGAGGTTTTCCTTCGTTTTTTGATCTTTCCAGACCTTTTTCAAGGGATTCCCATTGAACATCGCCAGTCATATCAATATTTTTAGATGCTTTGTTTTCATCAGAGCAAAAGAAAAGTGTAGTTGATGCAAAAGCAATAAAGGCAAAGAGCATAGTTTTTTTAAACATTTTAATTCTCCAGAATATTTTTACTTGTTTTATAAAGCATCTTTAAATTATTAAAGGTATTAGCTTTGTAGTAATTTTAGTTCAAATTATAAATTTTAAAAAATATTTATCCCTTGACCATAGGGTACTATATAGCTTAATTATTTTAAAAATATGTGTCTGTTTCATTAAAAAAGTTAATTCTTTTAAGTGTCAAATACTTAACTTTTTTAACTAATGCTTTAATACCGGTGGTTTAGCTGTGAATTTAGAGAAAATAAAGTACGGTATTCTCATGGCCATGTCTATTGAGGCAAGATCCTTTGTGCAGGGATTTAAAATGTCCCAGGCTGAAACAGAGCCTTTCCCTGTTTACAGGCACAGAAATATAGTGCTGATTATTTCAGGTATTGGAAGGGTCAGAGCAGCTGCAGCAGCAACTTATTTTATAAATAAATATAATCCGGAAATGCTTATAAATATGGGAACAGCGGGAAGTAATATAAAAGAATTACAGGAGGGTATGATTTTTTCCATAAACCTGGTTTTTGACGCAGATCTGGCGCTTTATAAAGGGCCAAAATATCATGAATACAAGCTGAAAACTTTCCCTGAAATTGCATCTGCCAGGCTTTTAACTTCTGACAGACCCTCTATTACTATAGAGGAAAGAAAAGTAGCTGCTGAAAAGGCGGAATTGTCAGATATGGAGGGCTCGTCATTTGCCCAGGTATGCGAGCTTTTTAATAAAAAGGGGTATATATTTAAAATAGTATCTGACTCTCCTGGAGTTGAGTCTTTTAAAAGTGTAAGGGAAGGTATTGAAAAATATTCAGAGCAGCTTTATGAGTTTTTTAAAACCAGGATTTTGACAGATTGTTGAATATGAAGAAAGGGACTATGATTTAGTTGTGATTTTATAAAAAAATAATAAAAGTAATAATAACAGAAATTTTCAGGAGAACAAAATGCATATTTCAAAAGAAGATCTTCAGCTTATAGCAAAGACAGTGAGAACCCTATCCATGGATGCAGTGGAAAAGGCTAATTCAGGGCATCCGGGTATGCCAATGGGGTGTGCTGATATTGCAGCTGTACTCTGGACAACAGTAATGAAATATAACAGCAGTGATCCTGCATGGGCAAACAGGGACAGATTTATTCTTTCAGCTGGTCATGGATCAATGCTTCTTTATTCAATGCTCCATTTTTCAGGATATGATGTCAGCCTTGATGATATTAAAAATTTCAGGCAGATGGGCAGTCTCACACCCGGACATCCGGAATTTGGGCATACTTCAGGAGTGGAGACCACTACAGGGCCTCTGGCCCAGGGGTTTGCCAATGGTGTAGGTATGGCAATTGCTGCACGTCTTCTTGGTGATGAGTTTAATTCCTCCTCAGGGAAGATTATTAATCACTATATTTACGGCATAGCTGGTGATGGGTGTATTATGGAAGGGCTTTCTTCTGAGGCTGCGTCTCTTGCTGGTCATATGGGTCTTGGAAATATTATATATTTTTACGATTCAAATAATATTACAATTGAAGGGAAAACAGATTTGGCTTTTTCAGAGGATATCAAAAAACGCTTTGAGGCGTATAATTGGCACGTTCTAGAAATTGACGGGCATGACTTTGCTGAAATAGAAAATGCAGTAAATATATCGCAAAAAGTTCTGGATCAGCCTTCTCTTATTATTGCCTCAACCAGTATTGCAAAGGGGAGTGCCAATCTGGAAGGGAGTGAGGCATCTCATGGTGCTCCTCTTGGTAAGGACGAAATAAGGCAAACAAAGGAAAAAATGGGACTTTCTCCTGATTTGGAATTTCATGTTCCAAAGGAGGTTTATGAAATATTCAGGTCAGTAAAAGAGGAAAAGCTAAAAGAATATACCAGGTGGACTAATGTTTTTAACAGGGAAATAACAGGCGAAAAAAAAGAAAAATGGAACAGGTTTTATTCGTCATGCGCAATAGATGATTTAAGGAAAAGTATGCCATTGTTTGAAACAGGGAAAAGTATTGCTACAAGATCTGCAGGGGGTGAAATACTTGCTGTTCTTTATGAAAAGCTTCCTAATCTGGTGGGGGGATCTGCAGATCTTGGCCCAAGCAATAAAACATCAGTAAAAGGAATTTCTGTAAGTGGAAAGGATAAGGTTGGCAGGAGTATACATTTTGGTATACGCGAAAATGCCATGGGTTCAATTCAAAATGGGATTGCCTGCTATGGAGGGTTTATTCCTTTTTCTGCAACTTTTCTTGTTTTTATGGATTATATGAGGCCTGCATTAAGGCTTGCTGCCCTTTCCAGACTTCAGTCAATATATATTTTTACTCATGACTCAATTTTTGTCGGAGAGGATGGTCCAACGCACCAGCCGGTTGAGCATCTGGCATCTGCAAGGGCAATCCCTAATATTAATGTTATCCGCCCATGCGATGCAGAGGAAACCCGCGAGGCCTGGCTTGCAGCCCTTGATAACAGGACAGGTCCAACTCTGCTTGCACTTTCCCGGCAGAATCTTCCTGTCTTAAAACGGAGTTCTGAAAACAAAGCTTCAGGTCTTTTTAAAGGTGCCTATATTATTTATGATTGTGAAAAGCCTGATTGTGTAATTTTTGCATCAGGTTCAGAGGTGGATATTTCAATTAAAGCAGCTCAATTGCTTTTTGCAGAAAAGAAAATTAAGGCAAGGGTTGTGTCCTTTCCATGCTGGGAGTTTTTTGATAATCAGGCTGATGATTATAAAAATAGCATTCTGGCAGATGGCATTCCAAAGGTTGTTGTTGAAGCTGGTATTAAAATGGGCTGGGAAAAATATTCAGGAAAGGATGCGCTGTTTATTACAGTTGAAGGTTTTGGTCAATCAGCTCCTCAAGATGATTTGGCTGAATTTTACGGTTTTACTCCAGAGAAAATAAGGGACAGGATTATTAAGTATTTATCATAGATTTTTTATGATTTAAATTATAAAATTATTATTTCATAAAAGCATATTTTTTGAATTTTATTATTTGTTTTTTTGTACTGTAATGTATTTTGCTAATTTTAGAGAGAGGAAAGTTATTCTTATATTATATCAGGAGAACAACTATGGAATGGTTTAAAAATTTAAAAATTGGTTCAAAACTAATAGTTCTGCTTTTATCAGTAAATATTTTAGCACTGGTTGTTCTACTATCAGTTATGCTTAGCAGGTTTACTTCAGCGCAAACAGATACTGCTTTTCAATATGCTGGAGAAATGTCAATGAATTACAGTAATCAAATTGAGGCTAAAATGGAAGTAGCAATGGATGCTGCACGCACTTTGAGCCAATCTTTTTCTAGTTTAAAGTCCAAAGGAATTATTGATAGAAAAATGCTCGGGGTTATACTTGAAGGAGTATTAAAAGACAATCCTGATTTTTTAGGCACATATACTTGCTGGGAGTCCAATGCCCTGGATGGTCAGGATCGTTTGTATGTTAATTCGCCTGGGCATGACAAAACAGGAAGGTTTATTCCTTATTATAACAGGGGATCAGGCAACATAGTTCTGGAACACCTTGAAGATTATGAAATTGAAGGGGCTGGAGATTATTATCAGATACCTAAAAAAGCATTAGCAGAATCAATTCTTGATCCATTTATATATACAGTTGCAGGAAAGAATACTCTTTTAACTTCTCTTGTTGTTCCAATAATAGTTGATGGCAAATTTCTTGGTATAGCAGGAGTGGATATTGCACTGGCGAGTATTCAGGAAGAGGTTGCAAGTATAAAGCCCTATGGAACAGGAGTTGCTGCAGTTTTTTCAAACAATGGAACTATAGTGGGGCATTTTGATCCAGGCCGCCTTGGCAAGCAGATGAGAGAAACTGAACGAGCAATGTTAGGGGAGCATGCAGATATTATAGCAGATTCAGTAAAGAAAGGTGAAATATACAGTTTTACAGTTTATTCAGCAGACATGGGGACTGATATTTATATGATTTCAACGCCTTTTCATGTGGGGTATACAAAAACTCCCTGGTCTATGTCAGTAGCTATACCTATGGATAAAGTGCTTGAAGAAGTAAATAAAATGAAAATATTTTCCATTGTTATGGTGATAGCAGCTATTATTGCCTTAGTCTTTATCATAGTATTGATAGCAAGGTCCATATCGCGACCATTGGAATCAGCAGTAAAACATGCAGAAGCTATGGCAGAGCTGGATTTGACCAGGAACATTGAGGATGAATTTTTAAACAGAAAAGATGAAATAGGCACCCTTGCAAATGCTTTCCAGGTTTTAACTACAACAT
>CAYTLM010000081.1:0-9648 GCA_964438485.1 uncultured Leptospirales bacterium
GGCGCGACTCCCTGCTATAAACCTTTGATTAGATCAGGGCTAACTCAATAAAAAACGCTAATAGTCGTAATTTGTCAATAAAAAGTTTTCAAAGAGCAGTATAAATGAAATAAATTTTAATGCTATTATAGAAGAAAAAAATTCCGCTACCCTCCTTGTGTTTTGTCGTTCGCTTCAGGTTAGCGATTAAACTATCATGGGGCCATCGTGTTCAAATCCAGCAGAAAGACCGTGATGTTCAACCCGTCTTTTCCAGTTACTCCCTAGAAAATAAAAACGTAGACTGTCTTCATTTGAATTAAAAATATTTAAAAGCTCTGATTTGAAAAATTCCCACTGATGTGGGGCAACATTACATTCAAAAACAGATTTTTGTACCCTTATTCCGTAGTTTACACAGGTTTTTGCAATTTTCCTTAAACGTTTTGCACCAGCAGAATCAAGAGTTGAAACATCATAAGTTACAAGAACAAGCATAGAGCCTCATTTTATTTTTTATTTAATATAAAAGGGCGGATATTCTTCCATATCTCCCCTAATGTATCGGGCAAGCAACATAGCTTGAATATTCGGCAGTAATCCAATTGTTGTTTTATCTCCAAGAAAAGGATGTTCAATTATTTCATCCTTTTTTTTCTGATAGGCTATTAAAATTTCTTTTCGTCCACGATCATTTATCCGTATTTCTCCGGTTTCTCTCTTTTCAAAATCTGTTTTTGTTATCTGTTTAAGGTTTATAAGATTAAGCACAACCCTGTCTGCGATGTATGCCCTGAACTCTTCCATTAAATCAAGGGCTAGACTAGGCCTGCCAGGGCGAATTCGGTGAAGAAAACCCACTTGAGGATCAAGGCCGGTTGTTTCCATTGCAGATCTAAGTTCATTTACAAGCAGCATATAAACAAAAGAGAGAAGTGCATTTACATAATCCAGTGGTGGTCTCTTAGTACGACCTTTCATTATAAAATCTTCTTTTTGCGAAGTTATCATCTCGTTAAAGCAACTAAAGTATATTGATGCAGATTCTCCTTCATATCCTCGAAGTACATCAAGATTATGGACATTCCGGATAAGTTTTATGTAACGAGCGAGTTCATCAATAGACTTTGTTATTTTCCCATCTGCACTGTCGCCGTGATTTCTTTTATGTCGTTGAAGGATATTACGGGAATTTGTTATTTTTGCAGCAATAATATTTTTAGCAATTGCAAGAGATTGTTCTTCTGTATCGTACATTGAATATTGGGTTTTTCTCAAAAGCACATTGCCACGTTGTTCCCCATAAACTCTTGCCAAAAATTTCCCATGCATTGACATATAGCTTATACCAATATTGTTTTCAACACAAAAAGCCATTAACGCCGGAGTAAGAGGTTTAAATCCAAAGCATACAATATTTTCTATTGTATGAACCGGAGCCTGAAACATTTTTTTGTTGTTCATTTCAATAACAAATGTCATCCCTTCTTTACGAACATATGCATCAGGAGATGTTATGTATAGCGTATTAAGGTGTTTCTTCATTCTCTTTATAAAGCTCCTCAATATAAAATTTTAATTTCTTTGATGTAACCTTTGGCATACATACGTCATGTAGGGAACATGAAGCACATTTGGATTCATATTTTCCTGAGGGGGTAAGTTTTTTACTTATCATTTTATGAACTGCTTTTATAATTTCTTCTGTGGAACGTCTTAAATTATCATCAATATTTACCTCTAAGCGTCTTCGTGGTTTGCCATAAAATATTGCAGCCTTTTTAATTGGTACATTTAACATCTCCTCCAGACATAGAGACTGTGCGCAAAGCTGTGCCATATCGCTTATATTGTTCTTTGGTTTCCCTGATTTATATTCAACAGGATAGGGAGTTGAATATTCTCCTTTATCAAGCATCTCAACAACGTCGCACCGTCCTGAAAGCCCTAATCGTTTGCTGTAAACATTCAGGCTGCGCAATATCAGTTTATCGCCTCTTAATTCATCTTCGCCTGAATCAACTTTTTCGTGCAGAATCCTGCCTTTTGCAGTAAAAATGTTTTCGTTCCAAATACCCTGGACGTGAATTAAAGCACACTGCTTTGGACAAAACACATAGTGCTGTATAGCGGAGAGCTGGATGTAATCTTCTTCTGTGTACATTGGATTATAAAAATGATCCGGACATTTTTTATTTATCCACCGGATTTATAACTTCATATCCGAGGCTCTTCGCTATTATACAGAGACGTCCATCAGCACACACAAAATGCCAATTGTCTTCTGCATTCAGAGATTCAAGCTTTATCAGATGCAATCCAAACAGCTCATTCCTGTAATCATCCACCAGTTCTTTGATTTTAACAGAACCCCTTTCTTCAATAAAAAGTTTTATAAAAGCGGAAGTATCAAAAAAAAGCTTCACACTCTATACTCCCTTTCTATATTTATTATGTCATCACTGAGATTCCCATGAATCCCTTTCAGACAATTCCGCGCTTCCTCAGTCAGCTCCATCATACGTTTTCTATCTGCCTGTGTCTGCACAAGACGATTCTGCTCTTTTTCATATAGAATATCAATCATCTCGTTTACCTTCAGTAATATGTGAGGCGGAAGATTCTCTATTTTTTTTATAGTGATATCTTTAATTTTCATGCTTTTACCTCATAACTGCAGTAATTAAAATCTACAAAATAAATCTTCAGTTTTATTTACAATATGCTGCGTAATATATAGATAAAAAACCTCTTCTTCTGTTACTGTTTGTTTTAAATCTTTCCTGTACAAATCTATACGATGCCTTGCCTCAGCAATTTGGGCCTGTTTGATCTCTTCATTCTTATCCTGAATATTGCCGTTAATATCAATATTTTTTGAATTCACTTCACCGAGGCTCCCTCAACACAGGGTGAGGGAGGAAGTAAACAATCATTTCTTATTCCTTTCTGCTTTCTTTTTTTCAATAACCTTCTCCGGCTCAAGGCCTTCTAGTTTTTTGATATTGATTATATAATCATCAATACTCTTTGGCTCATGGTTCTTATTCTTTTTTATCTTTTCTTCATCAACCTTAACTTCAAGTGAACGATGCACTTCTGCAGATGAATACTGCCCATTTTTTGAATTATGCTCCCACCAGAATAGTTCAACTACTTCCATACTTCCCGCTGGACGGGCACTTGATTCATCATTATCAAATAAGGTACTTAATGCCTCCTTGATTGCATCAGCATCATTGTGACTAAAGCCTGTTTTAACTGCAAGCTGAGGATTCATACTTCCATAAAAAACATATACACCGTGATCAACTCGATGCTTCATACCCATTGTATCAGAACTTTTTTTTGAGCCATCACCTTCTCCACTAACACTTTTAGTTATCTGAATACTCGTTGTTCTATCGAGGACTGTTGCTACTGAGAAGGCAGAATGAACTGAAACCGGTCCTCTAATTCCTATAGATACCCCTTTATCATCACTTTTTTCTTTATTCCCATCAGCATCTTTTTTTCCTTTTTTATTGCTGCTCTTATATGCGAAAACCTGACCAAAAGCCCTTACATCGATCCATCTCTTGCATGCTTCTTCACGGTATTTTTTATCGTCTTTTCTTATAGCTTCATTAAGTTCACCTTCTACACGATCTTTAAGGCTTTTATAATCATCAACTTTATTATCATCAGACTGAACAAATATAGAATGATTAGAATCCATTAATCTATTCCTGATTTTTCTTTTAATACAAACATCTGATAATTCACCAAGACCATCATAATTCACTCTTGGTCTATTTCCATTTAAAGGATCACCGTTAGGATTAGCATGATTAACATTCAATATTACAGCAAAATCTATTTTTTTTGATAATGGTTCCATAACTAAATCTCCTTATATTTTATTGTTAGTATTTATTCCTGATAGTCTTCATCAAAATCACTTTCTTCTGATTCTATATTTGATATATTTTTATTCTTGCCTTCTTTTGCTAATTTTGCCTTTAGTGATGCTTCTCTCAAAGCTTCCTTCTGACAACTGTATGCCAGCAGAAATTCACCCGATAAAGGTTTATCATTTTCAAAATCATCAACAGACTCAAACATATTCTTTACTTTATCAATCAATCTTTGCCTGTTTGTCGATATCCCACCAAGTCTTGCTTTATAAGGTATTAAGGATAATTCAAGTGAACGCCATGTACTATAAGGGTGATCAGCAAACCGCTGCATCAACCGCGCTGCATTGGTTTGTCTCTTATCACCAGCTTTATATAAGGCCCATTGTTCAAGACTATCAGCCAGAGCCAACAATCGTCCATATAAATAATCCCGTTTAGTTCTGTTTTCATCCAACGCCATTGAATAGTTCTCCTTCTCATGATATTTTCTATACAAAGCACATGCAATGCTTAAAGTTTTATTCCAATCATTATCCTTTTTAAAACCGATTCTGTTTGAAGCTTTTCTAATTGTTGATTCGACTAAATCACGAGGTAATTTTTGACCATCAATAATGCATGGTAATAATCTTTCGACAGTGGATTTGCGAATCTTATCATCAACCTTGAGTATCTCATTCTCATAATGCCCGTGAGATACCAGAGCAATATCGCCAGGAGCTGGAGCACCGGTAAAACGAAATCTTATAATTTTCTTTTTACCATTATCGTCTTGAATTTCTTTTGTCCGGTAATCATGAAACCAGGCGCATGATGAATGCCAGTTTTCAACGCGTTGTAAAAAGTCTGAATTTGTCAGCTCCCTGTAAAATGTTATAGCCATACGCCCAGGTGTAGCCGAGTCAAGACCGAGCACCACTATACCTTCAGCATCTTTTAATTCCTGATTATAACCGGATATTTTCTTTCTTAGCTTGATTCCATAATCCTGAGCTGTATAAATCACGGACGGTGCATCATCAGGTAAATCATCTTCATCAATTAGCGAATATGTATCAGACATTATATCTGGAATATCTTTCCCGGATACAGACCATGCAACAATGGCCTGATCTCCTTTCCTGTAACCCTGTCTACTTATTAACCAGCGTAATGCATTATGTGCTCTTTGTGTAGCTTCATATCCTATATCACACGCCTGTGATGCATCTAAAAACCGTCCCCGGAAAGTATATCCGGTTAAATCATTTGATGAAATTAACTTCGCCTTATCACCATCATTTCTAATTTTTGCAGGATGTTGTTCAGCAAAAGGAGTGTCTAAACCTGTTACATGGCAAAATGATTCTTTTTCTTTTGTACGAGAATAATATTTAATCCAACTTTCTATAACATCTTTATTCTTCCAAACAGCTGTTTCGAGTTCACCTGAAATCTCTACACGCCACCGTATAAAAGCTTCAGCTTGCCAATTATTCCATTCATCTTTTTTCTCATCATATTTACCTGGTAACAAAGAAAAAATTTCAGGAACTGCTTTATCGTTCGCTTTCCATTGTTTCATCAATTGATTATTATCATCGACAAACAGAATTTTATGTTCTACTAAATCTTTAATTACATTTTCATTTTCTATATACTTTAAGATGGCTTTAATTTCTTTATTAGCAAATTCCGAATTACACCATTTGCTTAGCAAATTTTTATACGTATCCTCTTTGTCTGAACAAAAATATGATTCTTTATTCCCGCCATATTTAGTATAATCTCCAGCAACATATTGCAGCTTATCACAAAGAGGATGAGAAGACATCCCGCTTGTTCTGCCACCTGAACTCTCAGTACAAGGTATTATCGTTCTTGCTGAACTTTTTGAAATTACATGTGCTCTTTGAAAAGAACCATTTCCATTTATTACTATTTCTATCTGTGCCTTTTGTGTCGTATGACATATTGGTAAAAGCGGAACTTCTTTTTCATCATCACTCTGTACTAATCCCACCATTGATTCACATGCTTCATAAGTATCATAAAGTTTTTTAATCCAACTCATGGTAATACCTCACATGACTCAAGTAATCCTTCTTCATTAAGTCCGCTTGATAAAAACTTTTCCGCAGTCATTGGTCTCACATGCTTTATGATCTCACACTTATCCGGATGAATAAAATCAACAATACCATTATCCATCTTGGGACGCCAGAAACGTGCCACCAGTTCATTCTTTCCAGATTCATCAGGGTAATTAAAACCATGAAACATCAGGTCATATGAAAGTTCACCATATTCATCATAAAGGCCTTTGCCTTCACCAAACTTGCATGGCTCAACATATCCCTGACATTCCCGTGTACCCAAAAATATATCTCTCCTACCGCCACGTTCAATCATACGTCTTGCAACGCAATGATGTTTATTCTCGTCGCGGTCTTTTGTCATATCCTCTCTGTTGTAATTCCAGTCAAAATGAGCCAACACCTGGTATTCAACTTCAGATAGATATGTATATATGGACAGATCATTACCTCCTCCAACATATTTTAATGGCTTTGTACTTTTCGTCTGAGTTTTGATAGCTTTCATCACCCGCATTTTGTCTATATACCAGATAATAGTCGGCTTCCAGTAAACAGAGCTTATTATACCTTTTAAAGCCTCATAAGTCGGTATATGATAGGAACACTTCTCTCCACCAACCTTTGTTATTGGATCAGTAAAAAGCGCATACCTGCCATGAACCTTGAACTCCACGGAATTTCTTATTTTATCACTCATGTTGCTCCCCTTATGCACCTAAAAATCTCATTTCGCTGACAGGCTCTTCACACAAGCCGTACTGCTTGCTGTAATATTGTTCATCAAGATAATATATTCCTGAATCCTTTTGCACTTCATGTATGGCTTTATCTTTCACTAATTTCTCAAATACATATTGAAAGATATTTACGGAAAATCTTTGAGCCTCTCTGAGAAGCTTAAATTCTTTTTCTATACTATCTGATGCACAAAATTCAGCAATAATATTTTCTCCTCTCTTATATGGAACTATAACACCAATACCCGGCGAATCTATTGCTTTAAAAACTTTAGCTGCGCTCATAAAAGACTGCTTTAAATGCAGATCAGGAATCGCATTATTCGTGTTTTTAAATCCTTCAACTGAAAGACTATTAGAAGATAAAAGATTAAACAGATTATCTTCCCTACCAATAACAGACTTAGAACTTACTTTATACTTCATGTCATCTTTACGTTCGTAAAAGTAGTATTTATAATATCTTTCCATTGCCTTGAGTCCGATGATATTATTATCAAAGTCTTCATTTTGTTTTTTATATTCTCCAAGCACTTGCAGAGTCTTATCTTGTCCAATTTTAATATCAGGTAGTTTATCAAGGTTCTCCTTTGCCGGATTAATTATGTAAACTTTACCATGAATCAGATTCCCTTCTGAATCTGTCATTTCACCATTTCTATTACATCTACCGGCAGCCTGAGCTATTGAATCAAGACCGGCTATATAACGAATCGCCGTATTAAAATCTATATTAACACCTGCTTCAATAAGCTGCGTGCTGACACAGATGATTTTCTCTTTCTTTTCAAGACATTGTTTAATCTCTTCAAGTATATCCATTCTGTGAGCCGGACACATACTTGTACTCAGATGATATTTTTTCACAGAATCAATATCATCAAATTGCTTATACAATGATTCTGCTGATTTTTTTGTATTCACTATGATCAGTAAACTATCAAACTCTTTTAATAAGTTAATCGCAAACACTTTTACATCAGACTCTGTCCAACCGCCAGGTTTATATTCATAATCAACATCAACCCTTTTCAATTCGTGGTAAAGCCTGCTTTCATCAGGAATTATCTTCTGCTCAGGAGAAATTGATATTGCATGGTATATTGATTCTATTTTATCAAGTAATGGCTGTGTAGCTGTGCAGAGAACAACTGTCGAATTACAGTTCTCAACAAGAAAACGAAGAGCAACGTTAAACATATGAACACATCGTACAGGTAGAGTCTGTATCTCATCAAAAATCAGGATAGAGTTAGCAAGCTGATGCATTCTGCGGGCGCCTCGTGTACCAGCCCCAAAAAGAGCTTCAAGCACCTGTACATTTGTAGTGAAAACTACCGGAGCATCCCAGTCTTCCGATAGTATTTTCTGTTTCCAGTTCTGTTCATCTGGTGTAAGATTTGAATGATGTTCCAGAACTATCTGAGTTAAATAATTCCCGTTATTGTCACTTTCTTCAAGAATTTCGCGAACATCATTGGCATTCTGATCTATTATAGTTGTATATGGAATGATATATATAATCCTTTCCATTTTATTTTTTTTTGCATGGTTAAGAGCAAATCGTAAACTCGATAGAGTCTTGCCACCACCAGTGGGTACTGTTAATTGGTATAATCCGCGCGGCTTATAAGAAAACTCATAACAGGAGTTTGATACCTCCTGCCGTATTTCCTCTACATGGGTTTTGTTATCTTTTTGCTGGAAACTCTTTATTCTTTTATCTAGCCTATCTGACAATGTATCCCAGCTTACATAATTGCCATTATTACGCAGACATGCAGCAGATGGGGACTCAAAATCAGCTGTATTGATTCTGTCTGCATCAATTAAACAGCTGAACAAATATCTGAGCAATAATCCTTTCTTAAAAGCTAATGTTCCTTTAGAATCATTCCCTTTATTAACCAAAGAGTTTAATTTTACAATAAACCTTTTTAGTATTTGGTCATCATTTAAAAATACATTCAACTTTTCTTGAATTTTTTTCTCAATTTTTAAATCGACTTCATCAATAAACGTCTTGTCAAAAGACTTATTAATTCTGCGATTATAGTTATCAGAACCATTAGGATTAAGGCAATCAATCAAACCGGAATGATGAGAAGTAAGGCAAAGCGATAATATTTGAGCAAGGAATCGTTCTGTTGATGTACCCAAAGATAATTTCCTCCAGACATACTGCGCCCCTGCAGTCGAGTGATCAATCTTCCCTTTCAAACCATGTGAATCTACATAATCATCCTCGTCCGGATTTAGTAATCCTTCTGCCGACTTTATGTAATTCTGAAATTTTTCTGAATACTTCCCAATATCATGCAGTAGACCAAGAATCTCTCCAATATCACCAAGTCCTATTTTAGATGCAAATTTACGTGAAAGAGCAGCTACGCCAAGCAGGTGCTCGCTGAGAGCTTGTGGTTCATTATCTTTTTTTCTGACATGAGCTATAAAAGTAATATTATTCATATTCCCTTACCTTCAACTGTATGCGCGTAATACTTTATTCATCCTCCATGAGATCGCTGCGAGGGATTTCCTTTAAATTCCATGTTAGCTGAAAATCTCATAACATTATCCTGACATAAAATAATAGTTATAGAACTCTATTTTATAATTGTTATTTTAAAAAGTCTACTAAAAAACTATATTGGATTAATTATGTCAGAGATGCAGGTTCTTTAAAGTGGAAATATTTTAATATATTTTTTATCATATATTCTCTGAAATCATCAATTTCCCTGGCTTTGAAATCATCAGGAAGATATATAATTATCTGCTGATTAATCGGTTTTTTCATAAGACAGATCTAGCATGAGAGCTATTTATATAATGGTTAGGGGAATTAACACTGCTATTTTTTTATCCGGGTTTTATCTTTTTCTATTTTTTTGAGTATAGGAAAAGCATCTACAAATTCTCTGGAAGCAGTATATTTATCAACAAATGTAACAA